>NZ_CALKQY010000069.1:0-27501 GCF_937990675.1 Hoylesella shahii
ATGAAATTATGTGCATGAGGGGGAAGGACTTACAACTGGGTTTTAGGACTGACCCAATAAAACCTAAATAAGCCAACAAAAGCCTAGAAACGCAAACTACAAATACGAAAAAGGCGCACCCTAAGGATGCGCCAGTTCTCTCATTTCACTTTACGTAGAAATTACATGTGTGCAGCAGTGTCAGCAGCAGCTGAATCAGCAGCGGCAGCAGCAGTGTCAACAGCAGCAGTGTCAACAGCAGCAGTGTCATTGTTAGCTGCGGGAGCATTCTTTTTGTCGTTGCAAGATGCGAAAGATACGGCTGCAATAGCTACGAAAGCCAAAACTAATTTTTTCATTTTCTTTGCTTTTTAAATCTGTAAAACAATCATTTGTTTATTAAAACATTGCAAAGGTAGGCATTTTTCTAATACCACGAACTATTTTTTATGATTTTTTTTAGCCTTATCTTGTAACTTTTTCATAAACACCTGCAATACAACGAATTACAAAAGTGTTAAAATTGCATTCGCAAAGGTTTCTTTAGACGTCATCCCCCTTTATCATCCATTTCATCGTTACAAAGCGAAGACTTATTCATGCATGTGTGCGTCCACAAAAGAAAGCGGAAGAAGGTCTTTTACCGATGAAATTTCGAAAACACGACTCGTTCCATAGAGAAGAATTCTTACGGGATGCTTATATCTTTCTTCAATCTCTAACATCACCTGTCTGCACGCTCCGCAAGGACTAATTGGATTTGAAAGAAAGCCGTTTTCATTGCGAGCAGCTATGGCTAACGTGTTTACCGACTTTGTGGGATAATGTGATTGGGCAGCAAAGATGGCCGAACGTTCGGCACACAGGCCTGATGGAAATGCTGCATTTTCTTGATTTGAACCAATAACCACGCTTCCATCATCTAACAATGCTGCTGCGCCCACGTAGAAATTGGAATACTTGGCATAGGCATTATCTGTAGCCTGTTTTGCCTGCTCAAGCAATTGGCGGTCGGCATCAGTCATTTCTTCGAAAACAAATTCGCGAATAAGGATGTTAAGGTCTAATGTTCTCATATTATATAATGTGATTGTTTTTTATTCTGCATACTCATAAGCCCCTAAGTCTGGTTTTGCGTCGCGCAACTTACCCAATCTATCAGTGGGTAAAGTCCACAATGCATTGCCAGCATTAATTGCCCCACTACCCTTTTTCAACCTAAAATCATAGTAAAGGTTCTTGTCATCGAACGTCATAAAAGTATTTTTAGGCGAGAATGCGGTATCTGTGGGCTGTTCGTAAACAATGTTGTCGAACGTGGCATTAACATAAGGCAGGTCTATTTTAGGCATTCGGATACGACTATCTCTAAATGTAATCAACACCCCTTTTTCTTTTTCTTCCTTTCCTAGCATCACCACATCGTTGGCATAACCTGTTATAAGACAATTCTGAAGCAAGCAGGTAACCAGCGGGTACTTGTCAAACGTTATCCACAAAGCCGCTCCCCTTTCTGTTGCAAAAGGATAAAACTGCGCCAGGGTGCAGTGTGTTAGTGCGGCTTTACAACCATTTATCCGCACACAATCGTTCTGTGTATTGGATATTTGACAGTTTTGCATCTCCATCAGGCATTGTTCTGCCAATATCCCATAGCCCTGACAATTATGAATTGTTGATGCTTTTAAGGTAAGTTTCGGACGTGAAACGTCTGAAGAGTCTAATCTTAGCCCATCGAAAGCACCATAAAGGTCCATGTTTTCAAATTCATTGCCATACGAATGTTCGTAAATGCGTATACCTGCCCATTGTCCACTCACACGACTGTATGGCAGATAGCTGAACATTTTATCCAATCTATCACCTCTCAGTGTCACATTGGCATTGGCCGTTCCCTTCACCAACAAGCGCCCATACACATCTATACCAGCCTTATCATGAAAAAACAACTTTGTACCAGGGGCAATAGTTAGTGTTGCTGCACTATCTACACGTATGCCACCATAAACAATTATCGGACTTTCGCCTGATATAATGGTGTCTCTACGTATGCGTAAATTGTATACTTGGCGAGCTTTCCAGCTACGTGCACGTAGCAACATACGCTGTTCCATAGCCACCAACTGACTAAAAACCAATTTATCTTCAATCAAAGTCATGCCTTCGGTGGTGGCTTTTGGGGAAGTGAGCTCTACAAAAACCCGCACACTATCGTTCTTCCTCACTTCTAAATCACTTGTTTGAAAGCCCGATTCAGCACTCAGATAAGTACCGCCAACGTTTACCCGAAAGCCATGTTGATTGCCACCCACTAACCTTACGCTAGATAAGCGTACATTATTTTGGGAGCGATTATACACCCAAAAACTACGCGTTGAGCTAGGAACGTTGGCAAAAACAGTGTCCATGTCTACCGTATCGACAGAAAAATAAAGTGGAGAGACCGAAGAAGATGTTGAAAAATCTTCATCGGAGCACGATATAAACAAACTGATGATAGCGACAATAAATAGGGTGTACTTTACTTTCATATACCTTATAACGTCTAACAAGAAAAAATATTGTTGGTAGAGACAAAAGAAATACGCTGCGCCTTGCTGTATTTCCTTTTATCTATGGATGAAGATTGTGTATCAGTCTCTTGATAAAGAAAATCATGAGTAGATAGACACACCGCTTGTCCTTGTGAATAATTGGGTTTTCTAAAGCGCAAAGAAAAGAAATAAGCAAACAAAAGAAAAGCTAGTTCTAAAAAACACCTTGATGTATTTTAGAACTAGGATTACAGATGTAAACTAATTAGGTTGTCAACAATTATCGTTGGGCAGCTTAAGCCTCGATAATTCCGGCCTCTTGCCAATTAACAAGCAGTTCGCTGCAGTCTTTAAGAGCCGTCTCAAACTCCACCTCGTATTGCTCGGTAAGCAAGTTTGCCAAAGTGTCAGCCGTAAACTCTTTATCTTCTAAAGCTTCCCAAAGATAAGCAGAGGTTTCGTTCATGCTGATAATCTTGCTAAAGTCGATATTTTCTTTACCTTCAGCCACAATAATATGCTCGCCACAGATGGAGCGCAAATTAAATCCTACTTTTTTTTTCATAATCCATTATACTGTGTTTACGTACGTTTGTACCCTTAGATTGGGCCAAACAGACGTATCCAAATTCGTGAGTAAAAAGCCAACAGATATCTACGCATCGGCAACAAGGTTGTCCATAGGGCCGAATAAATGCGCCATTTAAGACTGTTGGTTTTGTCTATTTTCTCTCTTCCTTTTCTATAAAAGCCCAAAGCGAACCCCTTAACATCAGTCTTTTTGCACCGTTCGATGGCCAAATTGCCATCGCCTCGTAGGGTTATGTCATCCCCTTCAATTTTTACTATACGATGCAACACAAAAACACCAGGAGCAATCTCAGCCAACACCGCATCACCTTTTTGTAGCGTTGTGGGTCTGCTAAGCAAAGCCTTATCTCGCTTATGCTCTAAGAAAGGGCGCATGCTATATCCCTTTAACCCAAGGGTGACAGTATGTCCTTCATCCAAGAAGCGTATTACTTCGGGCAAGAACCGAGCGTTTTCAAACTCAAGTTCTCTTATTTCGCTATGGTTTGTTGACATAACAGCGCTGCGTCTTTATTGGGTAAGCAATGAATGGTGTATACTTTAGAGGTCTCTATTATCTTAGTGATGATTTCAACAGTGTTATTAAACACGGCTTTATCCCATTTCATTGTAGAACACGACGGAAGCAACGAAGCAAAAGCCTCGATAGGCCTCATCTGTTCCACACTGTTTTCTTTGGCTCGGTCGATACGCGAGATTGAACCAAGTTCGGCCTTTATGTTACGATAGCAAGGCGTTTTACCACTCCACGGACTACCATATATATAGGGTTTTCCATCGATGACGCGAACAATGGGATTATCATCGTTCATCAAGTCGCAATCAGGAATATAGCGTAACCACAGACTAACGTGAGTACTTTTTCCTGTTCCACTCTTAGCTGTAAAAGCATAGCCCTTATTTTGATGTCGCACGAGCGAGGCATGGATAAGCAACGTCTGTTGAAACGAACCTGCAAAAGCATACGATAGCATCAATGCATTATTTAAACCAAAGTTACGCATGGTGAAATCACCCTCTAATTTACATCTGCAAATCGAGAAATCTTTGTTCGTATGAAGCAGGCAACATAAATTGCCTTGAACATTTCTGATATGAAATTGGTAACCGCCCGATGGCAATACGTCTACTAAGGTCATGCCGTTGCCTGTGTCGATATCCCTTATCAGCTCTGTATCTTCTGGCGAAATAGGCTGCAAGTCGTTAGTAACAAACAGCTTCAAAAGCAAGTTTTTCGGTTCATCATTCACCCTAAAAGGGTCCATCGACTGTATAAGTGTTCCATCATTGGGAGTTGCATTTTCAAAAATAATGCTCACCCCATGTTCTGCGATTATAAAATTATGACTCATCGTTGCTCTTCTTCTCCGTATAAGTGCGTGCTGTGCCAGCGTTGCAAGGTTAACACCAAGCTTCGCCAAAACCTTAAACACAACATCCCAATTTATTTACCAGCACATCAATTGAGGGAATTTAGACTAGTGGCATTATTTCTCGGGTGCTACGGCTGCGTATTTAAAATCTTTAGCGTTGAGGTAGCGCAAATTAGCGTCGCCTTTAGCAGCATTTTTCTTTAACAGCGTGGCATATTTCTTTTCGGCTTTCTTTCGCGAAAGGGCAAAGCAAGTGATGCAAGTGGGATTTACAAAGCCTTGCGACTGCAAAAAGTCGCGAAGTTGATACGAATAATTCTCCCTACTATAGAGGAAATTTCCCTTATCGTTAATCCAAGCATCAACCTCTTGCACATCGGTAATGTAAGATGTTGAGTCGTTAAACGAAGCAGCCATTCCAAAGATATAAACCTTGGTTTGCACCAGTTTGGCTTGGGCCGTTGTGGCCAATGTCAGCAAGAATGTTGCTGCAAAAAAATATTTTTTTAATTGTTTCATCATTATTTATATGGCAGAATCACTGCTTTTATCCTATTGAGAGAGGCCACACTAGCCCCACTCTACCCTATTTATTAGTGCAGCGCACTCGCTTTACTGTCCCAGATAAGACTTTAGCATTTTGTTCTTAGTGTTGTTCCTGAGTTTTCGAAGGGCCTTTTCTTTTATTTGGCGCACTCTTTCGCGCGTTAGTCCGTACTTATCCCCAATTTCTTCGAGCGTCATTTCCATTTGATTGATACCGAAGAAAGCCTCAACAACGTTACGCTCGCGTTCATTTAAGAATTGCAGAGCCTCTGCAATCTCAGCTCGCAACGACTCTTTCACCAATTCGTTGTCAACACTTGGAGTGTCGTGATTGGCCATCATGTCAAGCAAGCTATTGTCTTCCCCGTCCATAAATGGTGCATCCACGGAAACATGCCTGCCAGTTACCTTGATAGCATCCTCAATCTTGTCTTCTGGCAAGTCGGTTTTCTCTGCTATCTCGTTAATGCTGGGCCTGCGTTCGTTTTCTTGTTCGAACTTATTAAGTATCCTATTAATTTTATTTACCGAGCCCACTTGATTTACTGGCAAACGAACAATGCGACTTTGTTCTGCAATAGCTTGCAAAATGCTTTGCCTTATCCACCACACGGCGTAAGAAATAAACTTAAAACCACGCGTTTCGTCAAACTTTTCAGCAGCTTTTATGAGTCCCACATTACCTTCGTTAATGAGATCTTGTAGGCTAAGTCCCTGGTTTTGATATTGTTTGGCAACAGACACAACAAATCGCAAGTTGGCTTTGGTTAGCTTCTCCAAGGCTTTTCTGTCTCCTTTTTTGATGCGTTGTGCCAATTCAACTTCCTCTTCCACAGAGATTAGTTCTTCATGTCCAATCTCCTGCAGGTACTTGTCCAGCGAGTCACTCTCCCTGTTCGTTATCGATTTCGTGATTTTCAGCTGTCTCATTAAGCGTTACTTTTATATGCTTGTATGCAAATTTAATGACTTTGAAGCACATTCACAAATCTTTTTGCCTTTTTTTGCTTATCTATCTACATCTTCTTTATACACAGCAGAAAAGGCAGACAATTTTATTGCCTGCCTTTAGTGCTTTTTGTGTTGCCTACTTGGTATGCAACAACGATGTTGTCAGTCTTTAAGCAAACTGAGATTGTAAATTGTTACGCCAATAATGGTGAGCATACCTCCGAACAAAACTAAAGGTGTAAAGCCCGAAAGATTCACACCGAGAAGGGCGTCGAAGAACAACACGCCCGCATTTCTAGCCACTTGTATTGCCAATTCCCAACCTCTTGTAAACAATATAAAGGCCAACCCAACCATACAACAGAAGAATGTCCACAGCCTGTTATAGGTTTGGATGGGCGAACGAGGCAGCTTCTTCATCACTTGTGCAGAGAAGCCGTTGTCTGTTAATTCTTGTTTGTGCTCTTCAAAGAAGTGTTTCAACAAGTCGTCATCTCTTTCTGTCATATCCATTTTCTTTTAAGTATCGTGTCATTTTATCTTTACCCCTGAACAAATGCGACTTCACGGTACCTGCAGCCATGCCCATTATCTCGGCGATTTTGTCGATTGGCTGGCCTTCCATCAGCTGCAAAGTTAAACAAGTTCGTTCGTAATTATTCAGCGTATTCAATGCAGCATAGATGTCAAGCGAGACAGTTGTGTCGGAATTTTCTGCGTTTCGCCTGCTCACCTCCGCCGTTTCTAAGTCTTCGGTGTGTTTACTGTTACGTGTGCTATCGTAAAACACATTGTAAGCAATACGATAGAGCCATGTCGAGAAAGACGCATCGCCCCTGAATTTAGTGATATTGAGATAAGCTTTCACGAATGTATCCTGAGCCAGGTCGTCGCTAAGCGCTTCGTTTCCCAACGTTTGATTGAGAAAGAAACGCCTAATGGGCGACTGATACCTCACAACCAGCTCGTTAAAAGCTTTTCGGTTGTGTTGTTCAGCCGCCATGGCAACTAGGGTATTATCGTTTAGCGCAGTCACGTTTATTTAAAATTCAGGATGATTATCAATATCGTTGTTTTCGCGTTTTTTACGAGAAACGCGTGCCATATACACCTGCCCGAGTCCGTAGCAGAGTACCAATAGACCCACGCCCACCAATGGCTTGGCACGAAACATTATAAACATCAAAGCTAAACCCAGTCCGACAGCCGTATTCTTCACACCTTTTCTCCACAACACCTCATCGCTTTCTGAAAAGGAGGAAGCATTATGTGTTGGTGGCAACTGCCCCATATCCATTGCTTTCATTGACATTTTCACACGGTCGTTGTGTCGTTTTATCAAATAGTATAAGATAAAAACAAATACAAAGAAAGGTGCAACCAAGAAGAGAAAACTGCAAATGATAATAAAGACACCTAAGATAGTTCCGCTGGGACCACCTAACCTTGAAAGATATTTTAAGAGGTCAAGAGGATTATCGATGTCATCATCATCATCATACTCTGCAAGCACCTGGATACTATTAGCATCATCCTCATCTATATCGCTAAAAGACGTGGTATCAGAATACACATGAATGGCAGAAGAAGCACTGTCTTCCATAACCTTAACAGTGGCTGCGCCGTGGCGATGTCGGTGCTTAGGGGTGGCATCCATAACCGAGACTCCGACTAGAAACAGCATGGAAAACGCCAAAAGATATTTCTTCATTGTGTTGTTGTTTTATCGTTTTTACGTATATAAGACGCAAACAAACACGATTTAGTTGCAGAGGATGAAAAAAAAACATATATTTGTACTCGCTAAAGACGAATTTACATGGTGCTACCACAAGATTTCATCACTTACACACGGGCTTTGATGGGCAGCGAACGCTATGATAAAATGGCTTCCGCGTTACTCGAAGAACCTCCCGTGAGCCTAAGATTAAACCCGTTTAAAACCTTAAGCGGGATCACCGAGGTATGCAATGCTGATGGTCAAGTGCCCTGGGCCAGCAATGGCTTTTATCTGTCTGGGCGCCCCAACTTCACTTTCGACCCTCTATTTCATGCAGGCACATATTATGTGCAAGAGGCATCGTCGATGTTTGTGGCATGGATAGTTAGCCAATTGATACATATCCCCATTACAATGCTCGACCTATGTGCTGCCCCTGGCGGTAAGTCTACAGCTTTAAGGAGCGTTCTGCCGAAAGGAAGCTTGCTCTTCTGCAACGAGCCAATGCCACAAAGATCAAACATATTGGCTGAAAACGTCCAGAAGTTTGGACACCCCGACATGGTGGTTACAAACAATTTTGCTGCAGACTACCGCAAAAGTGGCTTGCAATTCGATGTCATCTTAGCCGATGTGCCTTGCTCGGGCGAGGGTATGTTCAGAAAAGATGCTGGTGCTATTGCCGAATGGAGCGAAGCAAATGTGGAACATTGCTGGCGATTGCAACGGGAAATTATTTCCGACATTTGGCCCTGCCTTAAGCCTGGCGGATTACTGATTTACTCTACTTGCACTTTTAACGACAAAGAGAACGAACGCAACGTGGAGTGGATTGAACAAGAGTTTGGTGCCGATTTCGACCTCCCGCCCATTCCTTACGAATGGAACATCACTGGTAGCATTGGCTCAGACATTCCTGCTTGTAGGTTTATCCCAGGCTCATCCAAGGGAGAAGGCCTTTTCTTATGCGTGCTTAGAAAAAGGCACGAACACCACTTGTCTCGCGAAGAGCGAATAAAACGCCTAAGCAAAAACATACCGACAAAGCCTAAAATGCCCGATATTCCACAATGGCTTAAAGCAGATTATGATTGCTCGATACGCCTAATAAACAGCAATATCTATGCCATTCCCAACCAATGGGTTAGCGTATTCGATAAAGCTTGTGAGGCTTTACGCATCGTCCACGCGGGAGTGGGATTGGCCACCTCTAAGGGTAAAGACCTTATTCCGCACCCTGCCCTAGCCCTCTCCATTGCTTTAGCTGATGGTGCTTTTACCCAATGCGAGCTAGATTACTCCTCAGCCATCGCTTTTTTAAGGCGCGAGGCCATCGCTCTTCCCAACGAAACGCCACGTGGATACGTACTGGTAACCCATAAAGACATGCCTTTGGGCTTTGTAAAAAACATAGGCAACCGCGCCAACAACCTCTATCCACAAGAGTGGCGCATAAAAAGCACGCACATACCGCAACCTCAACAGATTATAAAATTAAAATGAAACAATATCTAGACTTGCTTCAACGCATCGTAACCGAGGGCTCGCGCAAGGAAGATCGCACTAGAACGGGAACCTTAAGTGTTTTCGGACACCAAATGCGTTTTAACCTCGCAGAGGGCTTTCCGTTGCTCACTACGAAGAAGTTGCACCTCAAATCCATTATTCACGAATTGCTTTGGTTTCTCAATGGAGACACAAACGTGAAATATCTTCAAGAAAATGGTGTGAGAATTTGGAACGAATGGGCCGACGAAAACGGCGAACTGGGCCCTGTTTATGGGCATCAATGGCGTTCTTGGCCTGATTATAATGGTGGACACATCGACCAAATTCAAGGCATTGTGAATGCTTTGAAGAATAATCCCGACTCGCGACGCATGATAGTGAGCGCATGGAATGTGGCAGAAGTTGACCAAATGGCTCTCCCCCCCTGCCATTGCTTATTCCAATTCTATGTTGCCGACGGCAAATTAAGCTTGCAATTGTATCAGCGTTCGGCCGATACGTTCCTCGGTGTGCCATTTAACATCGCCTCGTATGCACTCTTAACCATGATGATGGCCCAGGTTTGCGGTCTGCAACCTGGTGACTTTATCCACACAACAGGCGACACGCATCTTTACCTAAACCATCTAGAACAAGCTAAAGAGCAGCTTCAGCGCGTCCCTCGAGCATTGCCCAAGATGGTAATTAACCCTAATGTAACAAGTATTTTCGACTTTAAATACGACGATTTCACCCTCGAAGGTTACAACCCTCTTCCTCATATCAAGGCCGAAGTATCGGTGTAAGCTTCTTAATACATCAAGTTATGCAGATAAACGTTATTGCTGCTGTGGCGCAAAACAATGCCATTGGCTATCAAAACAAACTGATATACTGGTTGCCCAACGATTTAAAGCGCTTCAAGGCCCTTACCACTGGCCACACTATTATCATGGGTCGAAACACCTTTCTTTCGCTACCCAAAGGGGCATTGCCTAATAGAAGGAATGTGGTGTTGAGCACCACTCAAACCGTTTTCCCTGGCTGCGACTGTTTTTCTTCCTTACACGATGCATTACAAAGTTGCGATGCTAACGAAGACGTATATATAATAGGTGGCGCTAAGCTTTATAACGAAGCTATAGACATTGCTAATAGACTTCTTTTAACCGAAGTAGTCGATACGCCTAAGGAAGCAGATGCGTTCTTTCCATGTTACGATGGCTGGGTGCAAACTGCTTGCGAATGTCATAAGAAAGACGAGAAGCATCAGTTTGACTATTGTTTTGCCGACTACGAACGACCGACAACGCTCGCTATCGACTAATCTCAAACACACTAAATACATTTACACGCAAACGTATGATAATCAAGATTAGTGGCATGCATCATGCCGACGACATCAAAGAGGCTTCGCTTTTGGGCGTCGACCTTCTTGGATTCGACTTCATTCCCCAAAGCAAACGATACGTAAGGATGATCTCATCACAAGCAGGTATCATCCCCGACTTCAGCGAAGAGCGTCTTCGCACGCTTAGTAAGCATAATAACAACCTACAACCACATTCACGTAGGATTAGTCGTGTGGGCGCTTTTGCCGATGATATGCCTCAAAACATTGTAACACGCGTATATAACTACGACCTTAATTATGTGCAACTTAACGGAGACGAACCTGCTGTGACGCTCGAAAACCTACGACGCACTATCGACCCCGACATACAAAAGAGCATCAGACTTATTAAAAAGATTAACATCACCTCGATAGCCGACCTGGCCAAAACCACCGAATACGAGGGTAATGCCGACCTGCTACTTTTTCATATCACTGCTGAAGAAGCCGAATATCAAGCCACTGGCGACAAAAATTCGCCACTCAACCAACTGCTTTCTGTATACTCTGGCATCACACCTTTTTTAATAAGCAAACCCAATGCCCCCTTCGACACCTTATTAATTAAGGACATTGCTCACCCCTTGTTTGCAGGTATCGATCTTGATACGCAGTTCGAATTAGAAAATGGGCGTAAAGACATGGTCGCATTGAAAAGTTATGTAGAAGCCATTAGAGCCTTTAGATGATAACATACACAACAAAAGGCGTAACACAAAAGAAAACCATGAATATAGTTATCATCGACAACTACGACTCATTCACATACAATCTTGTACATCTCATTGCAAGTTTGGGGGCAAATGTAACGGTATTGAAGAACGATAATTTGGATCTGGTCCAGCTAGAAAACTTTGATAAAATTGTGCTTAGCCCAGGTCCTGGCCTTCCTGAAGAAGCAGGCAAGACTATGGACGTGATAAAAACCTATGCCTCCATCAAACCCATACTGGGAGTTTGTCTTGGTCATCAAGCCATAGCCTTGGCTTATGGCGCCAGTCTTACCAATCTCCCTACAGTCTGTCATGGTCTTTCAACCATTGGGTTAAACCTTGGTAACGACCCCATTTTCAAAGGATTACCCGCCAAAGTGGCCATGGGTAGATATCATAGTTGGGTCGTAACACGCGAAAGCGTCTGTCCTCCATTAGAGATAACAGCCCTAAGTGACGACGGATTGGTGATGGGCATCCGCCACAAGCACTTAAAATTGCACGGCATACAGTTTCATCCCGAAAGCATTTTAACGCCCGAGGGCAAAACCATCGTCAACAACTGGTTATATAATGACTAATTACTTTTCATCAAAAAACAACTCAGACAAGAATATAACTAGCTATTAATAAAAAGATTATCGACAATCATATAAGCAAAAATAAAGCAATTAATTACCAACATCAATTTAATATTTTATTCAAAAAAGCATATTTCGTCTTTAAAACGAGGTTATTTATAAAATAAATCATACCTTTGTATTAAAATAAAGGACTTTATGAATACCACGAGCCCCACTATCATGACATCCAAACACTAAAACAACCATTTAATGGAGCAACTGGTATAAAAACCTTAAGCTTGCCTGAACTTATGACGAGAAAACAACAACACTACAAATGGCGCCTAGTTGGAAATGTAATTCTAACCTTGGTAATGTTTACCGCAATCTCGGTAATCCTTAAACCTGTGTTCATGTTCTACAATCACAGTTCTTTCAGTGATTGTACTTTGAGCGATTATATGGCCGTTATTTGGCACGGCCTGCCCATGGACTTATCAGTAGCTGGTTATTTCACCATCATCCCTGCCCTACTGGCACTAATTTCCATTTGGTTGAACCCCACTTTAATTCGCGGCCTGCACAGAACCTATTTATTTTTTGCAGCGCTCGTGTTGAGTGTAATCTATTGCACAGATGCCATTCTCTACGATTATTGGCACTTCCGAATAGACTCCACGCCCTTTTTCTACTTCTTCAGTTCTCCAAAAGACGCGCTAGCGTCTGTTTCAACGTGGTGGATTGTGTTCGGCGTCGCGATGCTACTCATCCTCATATCCGCACTATTCTTCATTTTGGTGAAAGCTTTAGGAAGGCTTCCCGAGAGCAAAGGCATTGCCAAAGACAGGCTCATTGCATCCGCCATTATGATTGTTATGTTGGGATTGTTGTTCATTCCCATTCGTGGAAGCTTAGGAACTTCAACCATGAACCTAGGTAGAGTGTACTTCAGCGAAAACCAAAAACTAAACCACGCGGCCATTAATCCCTGCTTTAGTTTACTCACTTCGCTAATTAACGACGAAAACACTCAAGACCAATATCGTTTTTTCACCGAAACAGAGGCCAATAAGCTATTCGCAAAAATCAGGGACAACAGTGCTAAAGGAGGAACTGATGCGGTGTTTAAAATGCTAAATACCAACAAGCCCAATATCATTTTGGTGGTATTAGAAAGCTTTTCAGCGCATATCATGAAATCTATGGGCGGTACACCTAACGTGGCTGTAAACATGGATAAGTGGACAAACGAAGGCGTATTGTTCACCAATTTCTACGCCAACAGCTTCAGAACCGACCGCGGATTGGCTTCCATACTAGCTGGCTATCCTGCCCAACCCACCATGAGCATCATGAAATTCCCTAACAAAACGGGGAGTTTACCGATGTTCCCACAAAAACTAAAAAAAGCAGGATATCAACTTAAATACTATTATGGCGGAGATGCAGACTTCACAAATATGCGTTCTTTCGTCACAACAGCCGGTTTCGAAGATCTAATCTCTGATGCTGACTTTCCGCTTAAATTAAGATTAAGCAAATGGGGTGTGCCCGATGAGTATGTGTTTGAGCGGGCTTTGGTCGACATTAAACAACAAGACGCCAACGCTGCGCATCTCACCGTGATACAAACAAGCAGCAGCCACGAGCCTTACGACGTGCCATATAATAAGCTGAACAATAAGATACTGAACGCATTTGCCTATACCGACAACTGTCTAGGTAAGTTTGTCAATGCTCTAAAACAACTACCAATGTGGAAAAACACCCTCGTTGTATTAGTTCCCGACCATCAGGGATGTTATCCAGAGAACCTGGACAACTACACACCTGAACGTTACCATATCCCCCTACTCCTTATTGGCGGTGCACTGAAGGCCAAAGGGCATATAGCCACATATGGTTCGCAAGCTGATATAGCAGCAACACTCTTGTCGCAGCTTGGAATTTCGTACAACGAGTTCACCTTTAGCAAAGACATGCTCAACCCCAACGTGCCACATTTCGCGTTCTCAACAGTGCCCAATGCGTTCATGATGAAGACAAACGACAACACAGTGTTCTTTAACTGTGAAACAAATAAAACTATTCTGGATAACGGAAAGACGCCAGGAGCCAACCTGCCCTATGCCAAAGCATACCTGCAGAAGCTCTACGACGACATTTCCAAGCGATAACAACATAAATGATAACAACCCTCAACAACTTAGACGCGGCCATTTTACTATGGCTTAACAGCTTTCATTCAACATTCTTCGACCATTTCATGAGCCTTGTAACGGGCAAATGGATTTGGGTTCCGATGTACGCTTGCATCTTGGTGGTGCTCACTCTTCGTGTTAGCTTCAAGCCTAAACTCCTCATCATCCTTGCAACTATCGGATTGGGGTTGTTTTTCTCAGATTTCTTTGTTTCCGAATACATTCGCCCGTTATTCAATAGGCCACGCCCCTCGCAGCCTGGTAGTGGCATTAGCCATCTTGTTCACCTTGTAGACAACTACAGGGGTGGCAGCTATGGATTCCCTTCTTGTCATGCTTCAAACTCGTTTATGTTAGCCACCATCATCTATTTGATATTCCGCAACAAAGCGCTTGCATGCTTTCTCTACGCTTGGGCCATAATTATGTGCTACAGCCGGGCTTATTTAGGTGTTCATTATCCAGGTGATTTACTCGTAGGTGCAATATGGGGAAGTGGCGTTTCGTATATGCTTTACAGCTTGGCAAATCGCTTTTTCAACCTTTCTGATTTAAAAGACGCCAAACAAACAGCATACATCAACATGGCAGTAACTGCAAGTTTCGCTTTAATCTTAATTATTTCAGCGGTGCAAGTGTGCGAAAGCTAAATTGTAGAACGATGTTTGGCTAAGCGTAATTTGAGAAATTGTTACGCCACATTAGTATGATACATAACACATTAGCCACAAAATATAATAAAGAAAGACTAAACAGAAGCACTCATGCTTGGCGTTTCAATCTTTTTCAGTACATTTGCATAACAAATAACATAACAGGTAAACAATGAAACCAACACTATTATTACTCGCCGCCGGTATGGGAAGTCGTTATGGTGGCCTCAAACAACTTGATGGACTAGGCCCTAACGGCGAAACCATCATGGACTATTCTATCTACGATGCCATCAAGGCAGGGTTTGGAAAAATTGTCTTTGTAATACGCAAAGACTTCGAAAAGGAGTTCAAAGAGAAAGTTCTCTCTAAATACGAGGGACATATACCTGCCGAACTGGTATTCCAAAGCTTAGATGCTTTACCCGAAGGCTACGCTGTTCCTGAAGGAAGAGAAAAGCCTTGGGGAACAAACCACGCTGTAATGATGGCTAAAGATGTTATAAAAGAGCCTTTCTGCGTTATCAACTGCGACGATTTCTACAATCGCGACTCATTCATGGTAATAGGCAAGTTTCTCTCCGAACTTCCCGAGAACAGCAAGAACGCCTATGCAATGGTAGGTTTCCGCGTTGGAAACACGCTTAGCGAAAACGGTACTGTGGCTCGTGGCGTTTGCTCTACAGACGAAAACGGTTTGCTCACCACTGTGGTTGAACGCACCGAGATTATGCGTGTTGAGGGTAAAGTGAGCTATAAAGACGAAGAAGGACAATGGGTGGCCATTGAAGACAACACGCCCGTGTCGATGAACATGTGGGGTTTCAGTCCCGACTACTTCGACTATAGCGAAAAATACTTCAAAGATTTCTTGGCCGATGAGAAAAATCGCACCAACTTAAAAGCTGAATTCTTTATCCCGCTGATGGTTAATAAACTGGTAAACGATAAAACTGCAACAGTGAAAGTGCTCGACACCACAAGCAAATGGTTTGGCGTTACCTATTCAGCCGACCGCGAAGGTACTGTTGAACGCATTCAATCGCTGGTTAACGAAGGCGTTTATCCCTCAAAATTGTTCTAAGAATACTTGATTAACTGCCAATAAGGCGGTAACCAATGGTAACGTTTGGGCTTGGAATTAAATTCGGTATTACTGCTTTTCTCGCCCACTTACCACTTTATAACATAAGCTATCTTTGGCCGTTTGCCTCTATATGGTATACCCAAAGATAGCTTTTAACTTTTTATGTCGTCACAATACCATTTGTATTGTTGTGCAAAACAAACATTCTGAAGAACTTAAACGTCTGTTCTATTTGTGTACAAACGTCACGAATTCAACCCTTAGAACAAACCCTACTCCTAGACAAGACTATAAAAAACGGGCTTTGCCCAACCGCAAAAGCGAGAGAACAAAACCCGTTATTGTTAATTTGGTCTCTTATCTAGTTGATAAGTCTCGCAAATATTAGTCTAGCCATTTAACGTAAGCAAAGTCTTGACGATGTGGTAGAAGGTCGTTTTTGGGGTACATTCTCACACAAGTTCTATATGTACCTGCGTTAGAAGGCTCAATTTCTGCTTCGAATGTGAAGAGATTTCCCTCACGTTTAACCATCTTAAACTGATGAGTGCTGTACACTTCACGGTCGGAATCGCTATGTTCGCTCTTCAACGACACCAGTTCAAGGCCAACAGCATCGTCCAATCCTTGTTCGTCAATCACGTAGCGAATTGTATATTTCATACCTGTTTCGCCACCATTTTCCAAGAACGATGTTTCTTTTGAAACCACATGTATACCATCCCATCGTTCAGCAACAGCCTCTTTCCAGGTAGCAATCTTCTTAGCCAGCTCGTTATTGTTGGCCAATAGTTGGGCTGAACGTTTAGCCTGACGATTGTAGAACTTATCAAAATAATCGTCAAGTTGACGCTTCATCGTATAGTGAGGTGCAATTGTGGCGATAGAGTTTTTAATAACCTGAATCCACTTTTCACTATATCCCTTCTTGTTCTTTTTATAGTACATCGGAATAATCTCGTTTTCGAGCAGACCGTAGATGGTGGCAGCATCTAGTTTGTCTTGATATTCCTGGTTCTGATAGGTACGTTTCTCGTCCAAAGCCCATCCTGCGCCTTCGCGATAACCTTCAACCCACCATCCGTCAAGCACAGAGAGATTAACAACACCGTTTAGTTCGGCCTTCTCTCCCGAAGTACCCGAAGCCTCTAAGGGGCGAGTTGGGGTATTCATCCAGATATCTACACCTGATACCAAGCGACGAGCCAGCTGCATATCATAGTCTTCCAAGAAAATAATCTTACCTAAGAACTCAGGGCGTTGGCTAATTTCAAAGATGCGTCTGATAAGTCCTTGTCCTGCACCGTCTGCGGGGTGAGCCTTTCCAGAGAAGAAGAACAACACGGGATGTTCAGGGTCGTTAACTATCTTAGACAAGCGCTCGAGGTCGGTAAAGAGCAAGTGCGCACGTTTGTAGGTAGCAAAACGACGGCAGAAGCCAATCATCAGCGCGTTGGGGTTGATGCGTTCGAGCAGCGAAACAACGCGTGAAGGGTCACCTTGGTTTTTGAGCCAAGTCTCTGTAAACATCTCACGGATAAAGCGAACAAGCTTCTTTTTCAACGCCATGCGCGTGTTCCAAATCTCCTCGTCGTCTACATTATAGATGGCATGCCAAATCTTTTCGTTGCTTTGGTCACCCATAAACGATGGGTCGAAGTGTTTATCGTAGAGTTTACGCCATTCGGTTGCGGTCCAAGTAGGCAAGTGTACACCATTGGTTACATAACCCACATGGTTTTCTTCTGGATAATAACCCTTCCAAATTGGAGAGAACATTTTTTGGCTAACCCAACCATGCAAGCGGCTAACGCCGTTAACTTCTTGGCAAGTGTTGCATGCGAACACCGACATACAGAAACGTTCGTCGTGGTTTTCAGGATTTTCGCGCCCCATACCGATAAATTCGTCCCACGAAATACCCAATCTTGAAGGATATCCACCCATGTATTTGCCAAACAAATTCTCGTCAAAATAATCGTGTCCGGCAGGTACTGGCGTGTGAACGGTGTAGAGCGAAGAGGCACGAACAAGTTCCATAGCCTCATTAAAAGGCATACCGCCATCAACATAATCACACAAACGTTGCAAGTTACAGAGCGCAGCATGACCCTCATTGCAGTGATAAATCTGCTTTTTGATACCCAGTTTCTTCAACGTTAAGATACCACCCATACCCAAGAGGATTTCTTGTTTCAAGCGGTTCTCGTTATCACCACCATAAAGAGCATGCGTAATGGGACGATCGTATTCAGAATTCAGCTCGTTATCCGTGTCAAGCAAGTAGAGGCTAATGCGTCCAACGTTCATTCTCCACACGTATGCGTGAACCATATAGTTCATATAAGGAACCTCAACAACCACAGGATTGCCTTCTGCATCAAGCTGTCTTTCAAGAGGAAGCGAGTTAAAGTTCTGCGCATCGTAATTAGCAATCTGCTGTCCGTCCATACTTAGTGATTGCTTGAAGTAGCCATATCTGTACAAGAAACCAACAGCACACATGTCAACATTGCTGTCTGAAGCCTCTTTCAGGTAGTCTCCGGCAAGCATACCCAATCCACCCGAGTAGATTTTCACTACTTGGTTGATACCATATTCCATGCTAAAATAGGCCACCGAAGGGCGTTTGCTATCGGGTTTCACATCCATATACTTACGGAACATGGCGTAAACATCCTTCACTTTCTTCATCAAGGCCTTGTCCTTCACGATTTCTTCCTTACGGTCGTAGCTCAATCTCTCAAGCAACATCACGGGATTGTGCCCCACTTTCTCGTAAAGTGTTTCGTCTAGGCTTTTCCACATATTGCGTGCTTCGTAGTTCCAAGCCCACCACATATTGTGTGAAAGCTCGTCCAGACATTTCAGCTCTTCTGGCAGTCGCGACTTAATAGAAAGTTCTTTCCACACCGGAGCATTTGAATAATCGGCTTTAATCTTCATAATTCTCAGTTCAATATTGAATAATGTTTTTATTTCTCTTATTTGGTTCTCTCTTCTGTCTTTGTCAGTGCCATGTGATAGGCCTCATTATAATAGGCAATGAACTTTTTCCAAAGCGCTTTTTTCGAAAGGCTTTTGGCTTTTTCTCTAGCTTTTGTTACCGCTGTTTTAGGCAGCAAGGCATAATTTGCCACCGCATCCTTTATTTCGTCGGCCACCTCGTGGTAGTTGTAATCAGTGCGGTGCACAACCTTTACACCATTGGAGAGGTTGTTTTCTGCTTTATCAGCTTCCAAAACCTGTTGTGCCCAAATGCCAAAACCAGCCAAATCGGTGGTAACACAAGGGATGGAGAACGCCACAGCTTCAAGTGGAGTGTAACCCCAAGGCTCGTAATACGAAGGATAGACGCAGATGTCGTTACCCAGTATGAGGTCGTAATAAGGCATATTGAAAATGCCATCGTTACCATTGAGATAACAAGGCACGAAAATAATCTTCACCTTATCTTGTTTATTGTTTGCAAAGTCAAGCGCTCGCAACATTGTCAAGACGTTATCGTGCTCCATGTTATGCAGCCAATGGGTAAGCATAGGGCATGGCAGCGGAGTATCGAAAACAGTGTTGGGCGATGCATTAAGTCTTTCGGCAAGATCTTCTCTAGCACTCCCCACCCATGCTGGCACATCAACAAAAGCCACAACCTTCTTGTTTAGGCGTTCATCAAAGCGCAAGCGGTTCATGGCATCAATAAACACGTCGATGCCTTTGTTTCTAAATTCGTAACGTCCACTGGTTGAAACAATGAGTGTATCCTCGCCGAATAAGTCGCCAGTGAGACAGTTGGCCACACGAAGCATTTCTGCACGTGCACGTTTTCTCTTGGCCGTAAATGCACTTCCTTTAGGCACAAAGTCGTCTTCAAAGCCATTAGGCAACACTACATCAACTACTTTATCAAGCAATTCGCGACATTCGTTGGCCGTTATGTCGCTAACGGTGGTAAAACAATCCACGTTCCATGCCGTTTGTTTCTCTATCGAATGCTTGCTTTGCATGTTTAATTCGTCGGCCATTTGGTCTCCGTTGTAGGCAAACAGATACTCGTAGAGGGGTTTGTTATTGCCGGCAATACTGCGTCCGATGCTTGTTGCGTGGGTTGTAAAGATGGTTGCAACCTCTGGAAGGTGCTTTCTTACGTACAACAGGCCCAATCCGGCCATCCATTCGTTACCATGATACACCACTTTTTCGTTATTTTCCACTTGGTAACGGCAGAAACTCTCTACCACTTTGGCCGCAGCATACGAGAACATCGACGCCTCGTCGTAATCTCCATAGCCGTGCAAACTGTCCACTTGGAAGTCTTCCCACAGCTCCGTATATATTTTATCTTTCTCCGAAAAGAAGGGTTGAAAATCTACCAACACAGCAACAGGCGAGCCAGGAACATCCCAACGGCCCACCTTAACGTTCAAGCCATCCGTCCGAGCTTGCTTTACCCAATCGGCATAAAGGCTATTCACTTCCTGAAAACCTGTGTTCTCTCCATTCAAGAGCGGCCCTACGAAGATTATCCTGTCGGGCATTGCCGTCTGTAAAGTCCGTGCCCGTGTAGAAAGAACCGTGTAAATCCCGCCAACCTTGTTACATACTTCCCAACTTGATTCTAGAATATAGTCGGGGAATAGCTTTTTTCTATTCATTTATATATATAAAATATTATTGCAAAGATAGCATAAATTTTAGACAACGCCCAAGTTATAGTTCATTAATTTGCTAAAAGTTGGTATATACTTGATTTAGATTGGGTGGGCAAATGCACATTAGGGCTTGTGTTAGAAAGCCCACAACTGGGATGTATTCGGCCTCCCTTATGTTCAAAATGCGCATATAACAAGGTGCTATAGCCTGCCGACACAAGCCACACTCCTTACAACTGATTGCACAAGTCGGTGAAACTGGCTTGAAGATAGTTGGGGATAATCACCTTAGTATATTGATTTATCACCCCAACGGGGTTTGAAGTGGCCAGTCCCACAAGCGGCATACCAGCCGACTTAACAGATTTAAAGCCACTAGTACTATCTTCGAAAGCCACACACTCGGTGGGCCTCACCCCGAAATAGCTTGCTCCAAGCAGATAGCAATAGGGGTCGGGCTTGCTTTTGGCAAAGTCTTCGGCCGTGAAAACGTGGTCGAAAAGTGCCTTAAAGTTGGGATGTTGGTCATAAACCTGCTGCATTTTTTCTTTGTTGCTGCTTGTAACAACGGCCGTATTAACTTTAAGCTGATGCAATTGGGCAATGAAATCCTCAAAACCAAGTACATACTCAAACTGCATATTGCGCTCGAATGTGTTAAGTTCTGCCGTTATTTTATTCTGCAAATCGGGTTTGTCAGCAAAGTAACGCTCGTAAATCCATGTCAACGTTTGTCCTTTAATGCTGGTGGCCAATTGGGGTTCGTTGGGATAATGGCGTGCGAACACGGTGCTCCAAAACGCTGTATACTGTGGTTCTGTGTCGAAAACAACACCATCCAAATCAAAAAGAGCTGCTTTTTTGTAACTCATATTCTCTATGTTTTAAAGGAAAATCCATCATATCATCCTACACGTGGCCTGGTGCGATGTCATTGCAAACAAAGCCATAAAGCCTGCCCTACCCTTTCTTTACTTGCGAACATACATGCCGGCATTTAGGTTTGCGATAAATTTTTCGCCCTCTTCAAAACCTTCTTCGTAAAGTGCTTCCAGCTTTGTTGTATCTTTCTCTATGCGCCCAACATCCATTGGGCGTTGTGGCCGAATACAAGCCACACGTCCCTCACGTTCTAAATTTTCCACCAATTGTAGCTGAGCGTTGTACACTTCTAGTCTTCTACTAAGCACAACTCTTAACCGAGGATACTTCTTATAAATAAAATTGGGTATCTTATGGTCTTTCCCTGTAGCTCTAAAGCCGTAGTTGCGCGTCATCACCACAACATTAAAGTCGTGACCTGTATCTATGGCCCTTTGCACGGGTATGCTATCCACAATTCCTCCATCCAGCATTGGAATGCCATCTACATTTACAATTTTGCTAACAAAAGGCAAACTGCTCGACGCACGCACCACATCTAGAACGCGTTGTTTATTCTCTTTCTCCGTAAGATACATAGCCCCACCTGTTAAACAATTGGTGGTTACCATCTCGAATGTGGCTCGATTGCGAAAATAAGCATCATAATCGAAAGGCAACAATTCGTTGGGAAACTTATCATAAAGCAATTCTTGATCGAATATACAGCCTTGAGTTACCAAGTGGCGCAGCCCTAAATATTTGTAGCGAGCCAGAAAATCGATGTTTGAAAGTCGTGCACGACGTGGTTGCCAACTCATATACGACATGCCATTGCAGGCCCCTGCCGACACAGCAACAATGTAATGAAACCTTAAGTCGTGCTTCATAAAAGCATCGAGCACACCACTGGTAAACACACCTCGCATGCCTCCTCCTTCAAGAACCAAGCCTTTATTTGACCCTATTTGCATAAAACACATTAAATTTTAGGGGCAAAGATAATAAAACATGCGCATTTTTTGCTATCTTTGCGTACAAATGTTTAAAACTAATAATCATGTTCAGTAAGGAAACTTATATCCGTAGACGTACCGAACTAAAAAACTTGGTACAAAGTGGTGTAATTGTCATTTTTGGCAACAACGAATCACCCTGTAATTTCCCCAATAATGGGTATTACCCATTCCGTCAAGACTCGTCGTTTCTTTATTACTTCGGCGTGCAACGCGACGGTCTTGTGGGCGTTATCGATGTTGACAACAACGTAGACACACTTGTTGGAGACGATATCGACATTGAAGATATCGTATGGTATGGCTCGGTTGACAGCGTAAAAGATTTAGCTGCACAGGTGGGAATTGAACACTCATCACCCATGAAGCACCTCAAGACTGTTTGCCACGACGCTATTAAGCAGAAAAGAAAGATACATTTCTTGCCCCCCTATCGTCACGACATCAAACTACAAATATTCGACTTACTGGGCATTCACCCCAACCAACAGAAGGATGAAGCATCGCTAACCCTCATCAACGCGGTTGTAAAAATGCGTTCGGTGAAGGAAGACCAAGAGATTGAAGAGCTTGAAAGAGCTTCTGAAATTGGTTATCTTATGCATACCACAGCTATGAAGCTGATTAGACCAGGCGTTACCGAGAAATATATCGCTGGACAAGTGAGCGGCATTGCTGGTTCTTATGGTGCAATGGTTAGTTTCCCAACCATCTTTTCTCAACATGGAGAGATTATGCACGGCAATCCCTCGATGGCTATTTTGGAAGAAGGCCGACTGGCTTTGTGCGACTGTGGTGCTGAAACCATTAATAACTATTGCTCGGACAATACACGCACCATGCCTGTTAGTGGTAAGTTCACCCAAAGACAATTGGAAATTTACACCATCGTAGAAGCTTGTCACGACCATGCGCTTGAACTTTCTAAACCTGGTGTGAAATATTACGATGTGCACATGGGTGTTTGCCGAATGATGACCGACCGCCTAAAAGAACTTGGATTGATGAAGGGTAATACCGATGATGCTCTTGCTGCTGGCGCTCACGCTCTATTCTTGCCTCACGGACTGGGACACATGATGGGTATGGATGTGCACGACATGGAGGCACTAGACCAAAAATATGTTGGTTACGACAACGAGATTCAACCCTCTAAGCAGTTTGGTACAGCTGCATTGCGCATGGCACGTCGCTTGGAGAAGGGTTTTGTGGTTACAGACGAGCCAGGTATATATTTCATCCCCGACCTCATCGACGACTGGAAGGCCAAGGGACACTGCAAAGACTTCCTTAACTTCGACCTCATCGAAACGTATAAAGATTTTGGTGGCATAAGACTGGAAGACGATGTGCTAATAACCGATAACGGTTGCCGCATTTTGGGCAAGGACATCATTCCCTACCACCCCAAAGACGTGGAAGAGTATATGGCCAAACATCGCGCCTAATCATAACCCATCCACTTAAGGCTAGAGAGCCAACACTCAACCATAAGGATGCCTGCGCACAGCCTTTGGCCTGCGCACGGCATCTCTTCATAAGCAGAAATTAGTATCTTAATGGGGGATAAATAAACAAAGAGAGATAATTATAAAGATTTTTCCTAATTAACATTTTAAGCATAAAAACAAACAAAACAATGAAAAAAGTATTCTTAGCAGCACTTGTTGCGCTCACTGCGACAGGTTTAAACGCAAAGACTCCTAAAGCAAAGCCACAAACGGCTAGGAGCAAACCCGTGTTTACGGTGATTAAAGAAAACAAAATCACCAGCATCAAAGACCAAAACCGCAGTGGCACATGCTGGGACTATGCCACGATGAGCTTCCTTGAGAGCGAAATCTTGCGTAAGTCGGGCAAAACCTACAACCTAAGCGAAATGTTTATCGCCAACAAAAACTACATGGACCGCGCCGTTAAGGCAGTTAGAATGCATGGCGACGTATCGTTTGCACAAGGCGGAAGCTTCGACGACCCACTCCACGTTATCAAACAGCACGGCATTGTGCCCGAAGACGCTATGGCATTACCTGGCTCTATGACGGGCGATTCGCTGGCTAATTTTGGCGAATTTTTCGATTCCATGCTGCCTTACGTAGAGGCTGTGGCTAAGAGCAAGGCTAAAAAACTGTCGCCTGCATGGAAAAACGGATTGCAAGGCATCCTCGACTCTTACCTAGGTAAATGCCCCGAAAACTTTACTCACGAAGGAAAGAGCTACACTCCGAAATCGTTTGCTGAGAGCCTAGGACTTGACTGGGACGAATATATAACATTCACCAGCTACACGCATCATCCTTTCTACACAAAGTTTGCTGTTGAGGTACAAGACAACTGGCGTTGGGCTCAAAGCTACAACGTGCCTATCGAAGACCTTACTCGTATTATCGACAACGCCATCATGAATGGTTACACTGTTGGATGGGGTGGAGACGTTACCGAAGATGGATTCACACGTAAGGGCCTTGGTATCCTTGTTGACGCTAAGAAGGTGCGTTCAATGGCTGGTACCGACGCTGACCGCTGGTTTAAACTTTCGGCCAACGAGAAAAAACAACGTTACGACTCGCTCGGAATTAACGCTCCCGAGGTTGTTCCCACTCAAGCTCTGCGCCAAGAAGCCTACGACACCTGGGAAACTACCGACGACCATGGTATGCATATCTTCGGTATTGCTAAAGACCAAAATGGTAAAGAATATTATATGGTGAAGAACTCATGGGGTCAATATGGCGACTACAAGGGTATTTGGTACATGACCAAGGCTTATGTGGCTATGAAAACAATGGACTTCATGGTTAACAAGAACGCTGTTCCTGCCGACATCTTGCAAAAGATTGGTTTGTCTAAATAAGACTGAGGAATTAGATTACTTTTAGGCAGGTTCAGATAAGCGCATTAAAAGCCACCATTGCCCATCAGGACAATGTGATACAATGTTTTATGAATCGCCACTTAATCTTCAACAATCGTCTAGGTTGGGTTAGAAGCATTGCTTCTTCTCGTCCTAGACGATTATATTTTCGCCCTTTCCCAACAAACTAGCTCTCTCCCAATCACGCCTTGCTAACTTTCGTCTTAAACAGAACATAATAAAGAACCGTATTCAAAACCTGTAGAACCCCATTTACCCCTTCATTCCATACCAACAAACACTAGGATAAGACTTTCGGCCTGGAGTTATACATAATCTAACGTAAGGTCGACGAATTCAGTACAAAGTAAGTTGTCTTTCAAAGTTCTTTTGTACATTGATACACGGTTTCTTTGAAAACAGACAATAGACAGCAATGGCACCTAGTAAGTTGACGATGAAATTGCCAAAGCTTTAATGGCTTTGGGGGCTATACTTGGGCAATGTAATTAGGTTCATCAGTTACCGTTTCTATATATGTACTCTCTGTTTCTTACAGACACACAGTGGGATGCTGTCAACGAATCTTATATCAGTGCATTTGCGCAACAGGGCCTTCTTGATAAACAAGGTTAAGGCTATGACTACATCCCTTTCTAAATTTACTATACGGCTATAAGAAACAACTTTTGGAAAAAGATAGCATAGCTGTTTGCATACTTTTTCAAAATAGAAATGTTTAAAGCAGCGATAACCCGAATCGTGAAAAACATTCATTATAAGCATGACTTCTGCCTTTGACTTTGTATAATTTCGATAACATTTTCTTTTTGGGGTGATTTTAGCGTATATTTTGCTTGCATTGCATCAAAAAACTTTCAGAAATTATCTACCATACATTATTTTTTATAACTTTGTTCCGGGTAAGCATAGTTATTTTTGTTTGTGATTTCTGAAATTAAACACCTTAAAGTTGCAATAAATTTCACCAAATACCAAATTCACAAACACTTATAATTTATCGAACTCACGTTATTTAATTAAGACTTACATCATGATTAAGCAGAAAGATTACATATGAGAAGTATCATTATTTTCTTTATTTGTTTTTCATTTACATTACATGCGCAAGAAAAACAAGGACGTGTAATGCGTCCTAACAGTAGAGGTTTAGGAAAATGTTCAGTGATTGGGCAGGCCCCAATTAAAGTTATATATGCTCTAAATGCTAATGATATTAGCGATGAACATACTTATTTAGATTCTCAAGTGCTTCTAATAGGAAAAGGTTTGAGTAAGCTTTATAGCCGTTTCTTAGAACTAAACGATTCTTTACATGATGATTTTATTAAGCGAAACCCAAATGCAACTAGCATACCAAGAATAATGTTTTCAGGAGGAAGGAACAATCAATATTGGAGTGAGTATCAATTTACAGATATTTACTCGACTAACAACACATATACTTGCTATGCTAAGATGCCATGGGCCATGGAGCGCTATAACGCTTTCTATACTGAGTCGATGTATCAACAACATTGGACGCTTTCTGATGAGCAGCTATCAATACTGGGGTATGATTGTCAAAAAGCAACTTGCCATTGGAGAGGCCGAACTTTTGAGGCATGGTTTACTTCTAAAATTCCTACGCGATTAGGCCCATGGATATTTGGAGGATTGCCTGGACTAATTTTAAAACTATACGACAAAGAACATCTCTATACATGGGAAGCTGTAGAGATAAAATCTGGTAATTTTCCAATTATTAAAAGTGAATATAAAGGATTTATTAAGGATACACGTGAACATATTTATAAATTACAAGTAGCCGCAAATCGAGATCACCTTAAAACAGCTGGAGCACGCGATTATCAAACGGGGCAATTAAAATCAAAGCCACACCCTTACGAGCCATTAGAGAAAGAATAGATGAAAACCACAACCATATTCAGCCTGCTGATTATTTTTTGCTTGAAGATACAAGCTCAAACTGTCATTGAAGGTAGTGTGCTAGATGCACAGGGCAAGTTTGGAGATGCCATTGTAACAGTAACGGCAAAAGGGACTAGTATCGTACTGGCATTTGCAGAGACAGATACTAAGGGTGACTATCGTTTGGAGGTTAATTCACAATCCGATAGTTTAACAATTACCGCAGCAGGTATGTCTATAGGGCAGCAAGTTAAAGTTGTTGCTAACCGTTCACAACGGTTAAACTTTCGAGTCAAAGAAAAGGTATTACAACTTAAGGAAGTTAAAGTTCATGCCAAGAAAATACGACAAAACGGTGATACTCTTAACTATTCTGTTGGTGCATATCAACAGCAAG
>NZ_CALKQY010000070.1:0-9388 GCF_937990675.1 Hoylesella shahii
TAGAGCTTGTCAATACAAGCTTTATGCTAAAATATAGTTTTTAAGGGAGGACTAAATAGCAATGCAAACAAAAGTAATAAACAACAAACCTGTGATGATATGGGCGAATAGTGTAGATGCTAAGGCAATGCAACAGATAGAAAACCTCACCACTTTGCCTTTCTTGTTTCATCATCTTGCCATGATGCCTGATGTGCATGCAGGTATGGGTATGCCCATTGGTGGTGTGCTGGCCTGTAAAGACGTGGTAATACCCAACGCTGTGGGTGTAGATATTGGTTGTGGCATGTGTGCAGTTAAGTCAAACTATCAGGTTTCTAACATCTCGCAAGAGGTTTTGAGAAAACAAATCATGAATGGCATTAGGCAACGCATTCCTTTGGGCATGACCCACCACACCGAAGCCCAAGCCCAAGAGTATCTACCCAAGGGTCATCATATCGAACAGATGGAGGTGGTGAAGCGTAGACAGGAAGCCATTGTTTACGAAGTGGGTACGTTAGGAGGAGGAAATCACTTTATTGAATTACAGAAAGACGAGGAAGGTAGGCTCTGGGTGATGTTGCATTCGGGGTCGCGAAACCTTGGAAAGTTGGTTTGCGAGCACTACGACAAGCTTGCTCAGCAGCTTAATGCGCGTTGGCATACCAAGGTTGACCCTAAATTGCGACTGGCTTTTTTACCTGTAGGCACAGAAGAATTTAAAAAATATTGGGCTGAAATGCAATATTGTGTAGATTTTGCGTTATGTAATAGGCGTCTGATGATGCAAAGGGTGCAAGAAGTGCTTGCAGAAGCACTGCCTGGCATTGCGTTTGAACCGATGATTAACATCGCGCACAACTACGCTGCGTGGGAAAACCACCACGGCCAGAATGTTATTGTGCACCGCAAAGGTGCCACATTAGCTCGCCAAGGTGTGGTGGGCATCATTCCTGGTTCGCAGGGTACGGCCTCGTATATCGTTGAAGGTTTGGGCAATGCGTCTTCGTTCAATTCTTGTTCGCATGGCGCGGGTCGTGTTTTAAGCCGAACTGCTGCCATTGCATCGCTTGATTTGCAGGCCGAAGTGTCGCAGCTTGAGGCCAAAGGCATTGTTCATGCCATACGTTCGCAAAACGATATGCAGGAGGCAACAGGCGCTTATAAGGACATTGAAGAGGTTATTGCCAACCAAACAGACCTGATAAAGGTGAAAACCCGACTATTGCCCATTGCGGTGATTAAGGGTTAGGAAGAATGTGGCGTAATCAATGCTGCTCAAAAAAGGTATCAATCTCTCTTGTGTCTTATTATAAGTAAGTGCGTATGGGCTAGTTTTGCACCACTGCAAGCCTTTTAGACGAAATATATCAAGGGAAAGGGGGACGGTCAAGTTGGTCTTACTTCAAATACATAGGAATTTTAGACCACCAATTACCGCCCTCTCACCCTTTTTTAGCTGGGCTATGTCCTCATTCATCTCTAGAAGTGTCTTTTCTTCGCTAACATTGCCCCTAATGAGTTGATAGTAAGTTTTTTAACGTAAAGGCTGTAGACCTCATCTAGTTTAATCATCAATTAATCAATAAATTAAAAACCGAGGCTTCAGAGCAAAGCATAAGCCCCTGGCAAGCAAAATGCTCTTGCCACTATTTTTAACTGCTTGGAATATCATCAGCATCAACAATCCCACAGCATGGACAACATCATAGCAAACAAAGTGGCTTTGCGCTACGAAGCCCTATTTATAGATATTGATAGTCAACAGATAAAGCAGCACCACGAGCCAACAACATCTGCATTGACCTTGGTTTCGCGTCTTAGCAAGTTTGGATATAGTGTAGAACAAGATTTGTTACAGGCGTTTTATTGGGCGTCTACCAAACAAATCGAGGATGTTTATGTGGTGATGGCTGATGTTTTGCGTTTGAAACAGAACTGGGCTTCCTTGGTAAAGGGATGGGGTACGCCTACACAAGAAAGCCTTATCGACCATTTTATCACTTATGTGGCCAACAGGTTTAAAGGCAAAATCAAGTTAGAGGGTACAACATTGCCTTGTGGACACTTTATTCCCTATGGCACTTTCCCGTTAGAACGATACAACGGTTGTCCTTATTGCGGAACACCGTTTGTCGCCTCAACCTTCATTTACGAGGGGCAGGGAGATAAATCCAAGCCTCTACGACTCTTTACGCGCGTTGATTTGGAGCGCGAACTCCGCACTTTGCTTACTTCGCCCACACCATTAGACGCCACGCAGGCCGACACTGTGGCGCAATTACTCGTCTTATTTGATTTGCCCAGTGATGTTAGCATTGGCATGAAAGAAACATTGATGTTGGCAATTAAGGCTTTGGTTGCTGCTGGAAAGGGTCTGCAAGCCACTCGTTTGTTCGAAACGCCTACCGATATTCTGCGTTTTATATGGTACGAACACACTGGTAGTGCGCGAATTATTGAGCCACGAACACTCATTGCGCATGCGCGAGGTGTGAATTGGTATGTGTCGGAAGGGGGAAACATGGCTAACAAGGCAGAGCAGGACAAGCGTAACGAACTGAAATTAAAGTATAATAGGGCTTATTGCCGACTAGTGGCCACGTGGATGAACGCCATCCCTCTCTCTGCTGATAAGGCAGCCGAGACCATGCACGCCAAAAGGGGAATGTGGGTGCGCATAATTAGAGCTTTGCGACTGGCCGAATATGCCCAAAAGCAGGGCTTTGAACGCCTAGCCCAATTGCTCGACGTATTTTACCACCAGGCTTATCCCTCGTGGTTGGGCATGCTAGATGGGGCACGAAGGGCAAACAACGCTGAGCAAACCTTGTCGTTATTAACCCAAAGGCCTGGATTGTTTGCGCGTTGCTTGTATTCCACCATGCTTCGCTTTGGTTCAGAAGCCACCCTTTCAGCATTTCAGAAGGTAGTTCACCAGCTTCCTTCACGCCTGTTGTTATCGTTAGTCAATGCAGCACCTACTTATTTCTCAAAGCAGAGCACACGATTGGCTCGCCCCATAACAGGCGTTATACACCAACTACCCCCCAATGCCATGCTTGCTCAATATGATGAGACGCAACTTAAGCAGATGGTGAACTGTGTAAATACACTGTTTAAGCACATCATGCACCATCGATATGTACAACAACCGCATAGCGTTGGCGGTTTGATTTACATCGACCCAAAGCTTTATCAGGTGCCAGTTGGCGTTGGCGATAGGTCTAGCACCATCCAAGACACATCGTGTGCCTTACAAGGAACACGTTTTGATGTCGAAGGCAATGCCGTTAGATTGTTTATGCAATGGGGCAACGACCTGCACGCTCAACATCTAGATATGGACCTAAGTGCTGCTATTGGTTTCGAAAATGGTAAAATAGCATTCTGTTCTTACTTCAATCTCATTTGTCCAGGAGCAAAACATTCGGGCGATATACAGTATATTCCAGAGCTTGTGGGTACGGCCGAATATGTTGAACTGAACTTAAACGAACTGGCTGAAGCTGGTGCACGATACGTAACTTTTAGTTGCAATGCTTATTCTTATGGTACATTGTCGCCCAATTTGATGGTTGGCTGGATGAATTCGGCCCATCCTATGAGTGTCTCTGATGAAGATGGCGTGGCCTACGACCCATCGTGTGTGCAGCACATGGTGCGTGTTGACGAATCTAATTTGTCTAAGGGATTGGTGTTTGGTGTACTCAATGTGTTACGAAGAGAGATAGTTTGGTTAGAGATGCCCTATACTTCGCAAACCATTTTGGGTGTTGATGCTGCCAATGTAGAGGCACTTCTTAAGCAGTTGGAAGAGAAAATAACGATTGGCGAACTGCTTGAACTAAGGGCCGAGGCGCACGGTATGACGCTAACCTGTGATGAAAGTCTGGCCACCGAACGCTATGATTATCGTTGGGCGCTTAACGTTGCCCAGGTAAGTAGTTTGTTGTTGGAGTAGGGAGGTTGCTGTTTTTAGGCTCTCCAAGTTATAAGTATAAAGAAAGGCATGTGGGCGAGGTTATCATTACATTGATTTCCTCGCCCACGCGTTTTTTTATCTATTCGCCTTTTGTTATCGTTAGCTGCTGCGTAATGATGTCAACAAGTAGTGTTGTCATCTTGCTAATTGGCCTTCCTCTTTTGTTTGAGGTCCTATTTGTTAGCTTTTTCTTGGGTTAACACCTGTAGCAGGTTGTTACCAATCTTAGCAGCCATAACCGAATAGCTACTCCCTGCCGAACCATAGATAGTTGATGTGGTGGCTAAAGTCCACATTTCGGCAAGTCCGCCTCTTATTCCTGCAATACCATTGCGTGCAGCAGGTTTGTCAGAAGTGATGATGCGATTGCCAAATTGCGCTTTAAGGGCTTGCTTGGTAGGCTCATCGTCGGTTGCAAGAAATATGCGTGTATCCTCGTGAAGGTCAATTTCTCGTTGGGCAGCATCAGTAAACAAGCTAAGCGGACTGCGTTCTATCGACTCCTGGTTATCGGTTCGCCTAATGTGCATACCGATGGTATGGGGCGAAAAGCGTTTGCGATAGCTTTCCACTTCGTTGATAACAGCATCAACGGGATGGAACAAAAGCTTGTAAACACTATTAGGCACATCCCCAAAGTCTTGATAACAACTCATGTAGCTGTTCTTTCCTGCGGCCCAATTGTCAAAGTCGAAGCCTTGATTTTTTAAGGGCGTAACCTGCCATTCGTCTATGCGTTGCGCAAAACAAAGTCGCTGAAATAGCAGCGGAATGCGCAAGTTGCGTTTTCTGGGGCGGTCAAGCGTAAGTAGTTCCCAGGTTCTACCTTCCCGCACTGTCATTTCTTTGTGCTCAATGGGTGCGAAAATAGCGTGGAACGGCGCATTTAGTGCCCAGTCGCAAAACCAAACCGTCTCGACTTTCACCCCCGTATGCTGAGCCATTTGCCAGGCCGAGGCCATCGCACGCATTCTGTTAGCCAGTCCGCCAGAGGGCACAAAGAGTAGTTTTCCTTTGTTCATTGCTTTTTATCTCGAATTATTTTATTTGTCTGTGGTTATCAAATTGGCGTCCATGTTTTCAATAACAATGGCATTAACAATGCTCTTGGACAGATATGTGGACTTCAGTGTGGCTTTTTTTATTCGTAAAAGTGTATGTTTCAGGCTTTTGCTATCACTGTAAGGCGGTTTTGTAGATAACACGCCATGTTATAGGTTTCCTATCTACCGACACTGTTGAGTGGCAAAAACAAGCCTAAAGATACGAAAAACGCTCTGTTTAATTTTATTTTGGCGTGAGAAACTCTTTGTTTTGTAGTAAAATTGTGGGTATTCGCAGTTATTTGCGTTATTTTGATGCGATTATTACCATTGGTTTTCACGTCCTTTTCGTCTCTATCATCCTTACAAAACCTAACTTTAAGCCTGTGGGGCGGGGTGGGGTGATTTCTTGTTGCGAGGCATTGGGGCATTATTCGAATGTTTTTCTCTAACATGCCTTGTCGTGAATCAATCGATTATCAAGCACATTTGGGCATGCCCCAAGGATTTTTTAACTCATTGTCGTAGCAAGTAGAAAGCCAGTTACATGTAGCAACAAGCCTTTCGCATCATTTTATTCCACAATGTCAAACACGTCTTCAGTTTCTTTCTCCGCTTTCTTTGGAGTTTTCTTCTTGGCTTTTAAGTTTCCCTTATCGTCTAGCAAACCAAAAGTAGTGCGTTGCACCACAAATTCAGTTCTTCTGTTCAGTTGATTGCAAACCTCTTGCTTGTCTTTATCAAGTTGAGTAATAAACGATTCGTCTAGCACGTCTCCCTCTTTCAGCCACTTATAGCGTTCAGTAAGTTTTTTTCTGATGGTTTTGGGTTTCTCCTTTCCATATCCCACGGGCGTTAGTCGCTCTTCGGCAATGCCAGCATCAATAAGATATTTCACCACAGCATCTGCTCTTTTTTGAGCTAAAGCTTTGTTATATTCGGCCGAACCACGATAGTCGCAGTGTGCACTTAGTTCGATGGTGACGTTTGGATTTTCGTTAAGTAGCTTCACAAGTTCGTCTAAGGCCTGTTTGGATTCAGGTCTTAAGGAAAACTTATCTAGGTCGTAGAATATATTATCAATAAGTACGGGCGCCGTTATTGAAGCCAAAGGAAATTGCAACACATATTCGTGTGAGGCCTCAGAGGGTTTCACCATTAATTCTTCCTTGTGGTTTAAGTATCCCTTACACGTGGCAAGCATCACGTATTCAACGCCAGGTTTCACCACCTGTCTAAACGAACCGTCTGCCAGTACGCCCAGTTTGAGGTTCGTGCCATCGTTTCCCACCATGAACACCTGTGCAGCAGGCAGTTCATAACCATCTTGTTCGTACACCCAGCCTTTAATGCTGTGCACTATTTCGGGATATTCAAAGGCGTATATATGGTCCCATCCGCGTGCGTCGCCACGGTTTGAAGCAAAAAAACCACGATTATGCGGGCCTTCAAACGTAAGGCCGAAGTCGTCGCCATTCGAGTTTAGTGGAAATCCGGGGTGTTCAATTTCCCATTGTTGATTGTTGTTTTGTTTGGCCACATATATGTCTAGTCCGCCCAATCCCACATGTCCGTCCGACGAAAAATAAAGGTCGCCATTGGGTCTGAACGTTGGAAAGCATTCGTTTCCAGGTGTATTAATATCTTCTCCCAGGTTTTCCATTTCGCCCAGCCCGTTGGTAGTGAGTTTAATGCGCCACAAGTCTTGTCCGCCTTGTCCGCCTGGCATGTCCGAAACAAAATAAAGCCATTGTCCGTTGGGCGAAACGGCGGGGTGTGCGAAACTCGAAAGCGTGTCTTTCGATATTTCTAGTTTCGTGGCTTTTGCCCAAGCGGCATCCGCACGCGCCGAAGTCATCACTTGCGCGTAGCGTGGGTAGTTGGGGTTGGTGGTGCATTGGGTGAAATACATTGTGCGTTGGTCTGGCGAAAAGCAGCATGCCCCCTCGTCATAGTCGGTGTTTATTCCGCCTGGCACAGGTTCTGGTTTAGTCCATTTTCCTTTGTCGTCACGTTCTGAAACAAAAATGTCGGCAGGTTTTGCGCCCGTTATGCCACTTAGTGCATCGCCTTTGGCTTCGTTTCTAGTAGACGAGAAGTAGAGTTTATTATGTTCGTCGCCGAAGAGCATAGGCGAATAGTCAGCCCTATGCGAGTTGAAAACCTCCATTCGCTTAACGATATAGCGCGACCCCTCATTTTTAGTTTGAGTTGCTTGTTGAGCAGAAATCAGTCCTTCGTTCGCCAGTTTGTTATTAGGAAGCGATTCGAGGGCAATTTTAAATTGTTCTTCAGCCGCCTTATAAGCCCCTGTTTTGAGTAGTTGTCTTCCCAAAAGCAAGTGCGTGTTAGCATCGGCCAGTCCGTATCTCAGCACATTTTGGTATGCGCCCACGGCCTTTTGGCTAGCGTTCATTTTGTCGTAGCATAAGGCCAGTTTGGCAGATACGCGTCCTCTTGCCACCTTTTCTTTGGCAGGCGTGCGCGTATAGGCTTGTTTAAAGTTGTTGGCAGCATCGAAATATTCGCCCAATGCAAGGTTTTTTTCACCCTTTTTAATATATGCATCAGCACCGCACGATGAAGTCACGAAGGCCAAAGCCATCAGTATAGCGTTTATGTTGCTTAGTTTCATTTTGCTTTCTCGTATGAGTTTGGCGGTAAGTTTCGGCTCAACCGCTGTATATTTACAACGCATATTGTATCATTTTATTATAAGCGAGCGCTTATTAATGCATCGTTGCTAGTGTTGTGTAAGTCTTAATAACGCAGAAATCCCAACCATACTGATATGGTTGGGATTCTGTTGTTTGTTTGGAATAAGTGTAATTGTTTTATTTATGCCTCAGCTTCCGGTATTACAGAAACGTAGCTTTTATCTTTGCGGCTTTTGCGGAAGTTCACAACACCGTCAACAAGAGCGAAGAGTGTATCGTCTTTACCGATGCCCACGTTCTTTCCGGGGTTGTGTTTCGTGCCACGCTGACGAACGATGATGTTACCTGCAGTAACTTTTTGTCCGCCATAAATCTTAACGCCAAGTCTTTGTGAAGCTGATTCGCGTCCGTTCTTAGAACTACCAACACCTTTTTTATGTGCCATTCTTAATTCCTCCTGCGTTTAAGCGATTACTTGTTTAACTTCTACTTGCGTGAACTGAGCGCGGTGACCATTCTTCTTACGATAGTCTTTGCGACGTTTCATCTTGAAAACGATGATCTTGTCACCTTTTACAAGGGGGTTCACAACTTCTACTACTACCTTTGCACCTTCAACGGTGGGTGCACCCACGGTAACTGCTCCTTCTTTGTCTACAAGCAGCACCTTGTCAAACTCAACAGTTTTGCCGGCTTCCACATCTTTAATGTGGTGAACATAAAGCTTCATGCCCTGTTCCACCTTAAACTGTTGTCCGTTAATTTCTACAATTGCGTACATTGATTATGTTTGTAAAACGGTTTTCCGCGAGGCGTTCAGACTCGTTCCGACGCTTTTTTAAGCCTCCACGGACTAAAACAGGTGCAAAGTTACGAAATATATTTGGGTGTTTTCTTTTATTGAGATATGGCAACATCAACTTTAACACTTATTAAGTCTTAATCTTTGCTTTGTATCCTATTTGCTTCTTTAGCAGGTTTGGTTTTTTGTGGTGTTGCATTTGGGGGCTCTTTAGTATTGGGGTTAAAGGCTTTAGAACGTTTGGGCTTAGAGGTATGTGGTTTTTAACCATAATTTTTCGGGTAAATGTGTCATTGTTTAGGGTAAATAATGTGGTTTTACACCTTATATAATATAGGTTAGATAAATTGGCGTTAAGTTCCATTGGGTTATCAACCATCACTGCAAACGTGATTATCCCATGAGTAGACATTATGTTTAACCCCAATCAAGCCTTGGGCAATACATTCTGTTTGATAAAATGCTGCAAGATAGGAGTAAGGTTTCAAATAAGCTTATGGTCATGGTCTTTGGTTTCAAAATCTTATTTTGCTCACTCTGGTGTTAAAAGTAGTATAAAAACTTTACAAATACGCCTTTCAAACCAAAGCCTTCTAGCGCAAATCTAAGCCCAAAAGCATGCATTTTGCCCCAATTTTTAGTCCCTCACATTTTATTTTTACACCAAAATTTGACTAAGAACCCGCGTTTTGCACCATTTAGCCTTTCTATTTGGTTGCCTGCTCACGATTTTTCATCGCCCCAAAAACAGCTTTTAGCTGCTAAAAAGCATATTTTTAGGCAGTTTTCAGTCCTTAAAAGTCGGTTATTTTTCGTTTTTGGGAGATTATAAACACCACCACAACCTGTTTTTTGCACCTGTTTACTCTGCGTTTTGCACCATTTAGCCTTGCGTTTTGCATGAGTTAGCATTGCGTTT
>NZ_CALKQY010000071.1:0-10128 GCF_937990675.1 Hoylesella shahii
GCATACGATGCCAACGGCAACCGTACCAGCCGCACTGTGGTGCTGCAAACGCATGCTGCAAAACGCATGGTGCAACAAAAAGACACGGCCTTTCTCTATGAACATTTGGCACAACAGCAGTTGCGCATCTATCCCAATCCCGTTAAGGAGGAACTTACCATCGCGCTAGACGCTTTTTCAACAGAACATCAAGGCGAGTTTTCGCTTTATGGCCCAAACGGTGCGCTGCTCGTTAGGCGTGGCATTGCAGGCACCGTTACCAAGGTGAACATGGCGAGTTATGCCAAGGGCGTGTATGTGTTGCACATCCGATTAGACGGCAAAAACACCTCGTGGAAAGTGATTAAGGAATAACTTAAAAACTAGCATTATGAAAACGAATTTACATAAAACACTTTTAACGGGGTTGTTTGGGATATTGTTTTCTGCTGGAGCAAGCGCAGAAACAAGAACAAACAAGATAATGGACAAACAGTCTGTGATTGACTCCATCGTAAAACCCGAGAAGCACTTGGTGATTGAACGTGAAGTGACGCCCAAAGGCGATACCATTTACCGCTACAAGTACCAAGCAGTGGACTTAGGTCCGATTGAAGACAAGGCTCCTACCATATTATATAAGGAAGAGCCGAAACATGCATTGCGCAGCGCGATGCCAGCCTTGCCATCCGTTGCAGAGAAAGGCAACCATTATGTGGGTAAGATTCCATTTAACGAGGGTGTTACGCCAACGGGCGGAAAGACCTACGCCATACCCATTCTTACCGCACCCTGCAAGGGACAAGCGCCACAAGTGGCCATTGCCTACAACAGTCAAGGGGGTAACGGGACGGCTGGTTATGGATGGAACGTTACTGGGGCTTCGGCCATCAATGTTGTGGGGAAGACAATACATTATGACGGGCAAACGGAAGCCGTAGACTTGTCGAAACCTGCTGAGTGCGCGTTTGCGCTCGACGGGGTGAGGTTGGTGCGCAATACTGGTACGCTGACGCAATACGATTACGAAACTTCGCAAGGCTTCGTCTTGGTGAAGAAGCACCTTGCGAACGGGGAAATAGCCTATTTCTCTGTGGCCTATCCCAATGGGAACACAGCCACCTTCGGATTTAAGAACAACACCAAAACGCAACCCGCTTATCCTATAACCGAGATGGTGGACAGAAACGGGTATAAGATAAACTTCGAATACACCGTGTCGGGTAACTGTCATTTCCTCTCTCGCATTGCCTATGGCGGGAGAAGCGAGGCGGAGCATACGGCCGAAATGCTGTTCAACTACGAGGCGCGCAAAGATTTCACCACCGTTTACCTTAGCGGTGTAGCCCTTGCTGCCGACAAGTTGCTCAAAAGTGTCGTGTCGCGCAACAAGGTGGGCAACACCTTTGAGGAACTTTGCACCTATCGGCTGTCGCACGAACTGAAAGACGTTAGCCAGCTTGTGCAAATAGGATGCTCATCTGGAGGAGTGGAGATGGCACCGTTGAAGTTTAAATGCCTGTATTGGCCTGCTAACGCTCCCGATTCATTACGACGTGAATCAGAACTAACCTTAATAACGAGTTACACCGCACCGACCGAAAAACTTAAGCCCATCTATGTTCGTGGGAAATTCATTGACGGACGTTACAATGACGGGTTGATAACCATGCCTGGAGCCTTTAGTACATATACGATGGTTAATAGGCAACACATAGGTTCTGGTATCTATGCCGTACAATATGGCAGTGGCTATCCGGCAGATCAAGACATACTAATTGCGCCTGGCTTATCATTCTACAATATCATACGGAAAATTCAAACAGATCATGGTTTCCAAACCATACAGGCTGCTGACGTGAATGGCGATGGGGTGGACGAAATAGTGAAGGTTAACTTTGGTGGTTATTCAACAATAGACACACAACTATTAATAACCACTTATAAGTGTCGCGACTTTGACACGCCTTCAACCTCCTTTTATGTTGCCGTAAAGGGAGTGGCTTATGATGGTGTTTTTTTTCATAGCCCGATGTCGCGTGTTTACTTCTTTGGCGACTTCCTTGGTTCGGGTAAAGCACAGCTGCTGACCATCTCGCACAATGAAACATTTACGCACGATTATGTAGGCTCGTGGTTCTCGCTTATAGACCTAGATGAAAAGACAAAGATTAGTGAAACAAGGCTTTTCGAATTGGATTTCAATGCGGATGTCTTTCCGATGGATGTAGATGGCGACGGTAAGATGGAGCTTTGCCACAATAGGGGAGATGGGTTGGACGTATATAGTTATTCAACTGCCAAAAAGAGTTTCGAAAAGCTGTTTGACGTTAAAGGTATTAATGCGCCATCCAAACACTCGAATATTTTTGGTGATCTGAATGGGGATGGTAAGATGGACATCATTGTTCCTCCTACGGATTATTCCTACCATGCATACTCCACCAGAGACCTACCTGTTTGGGCTCCGTTCAAATGTCCTGAATGCGATGCAGTTGAACCGATTGTAGACTACGGGGATCCATCGTGTAGCAGTTGCTCCGCGAATCTAGGGAGATATTATTATCAGAGGCCCTACGAGGCAAAATGTAGGGTCTGCAACTCTATGCTATGGGAAGGTTTCAATGAAAAGAGAAAGGAACTGTATTGTCCTACTCATGATTATGTTGTTACTGTAGAGGTAGATTTGGGGTATAGGGATAATGGCAACAAATGGTCAGTCCACCTTTCAACGGGTAAAGGGCTCAAACGCATAGAGATGCCGATAATCAATAGAGAACGGTTTGATCGTTATCTGTTGACCGATGTAAATAATGACGGCTGTGCAGACTTGCTTTGTGTAAGAGACACAGTTGCACGACTGTTTATGAACCACAATGGGGTGATAAGCACTACTGCCCAAAGTTCCATGCCAGTTCCACGTAACATGGAACTTCTCCCTATAAACGTATGCAACCCTTATAGCGTGAGCCATTTGATAACCATAGAGAAAGGAAAATGTATCTGTTACAAATATTCGGGAAACCAAGCTTTGTCTAACTTGTTGAGGGAAGTGACCGATAGTTATGGAATGAAGCATCGCAACACTTACCGCAGTATGACTGATGAGCGTTGTCCCTATAAAGAGTCTAACACGATACGAACTTTCCCTTATTACCACCTCACTGCTCCTATGCTCCTATTGACAGAAGACGAGGTGGTGAATGACGACAAGCCTGTGCACAGAAGAAGATTCAGTTATAAAGGAGCAGTGATGCATCGTACGGGATTAGGTTTCCGCGGTTTTGAGGTAACGAATGTTGAGGATGTAGTAACAAACTCCTTTACTCGTGAGTACCACGACATGGAGAACTTAGGGCTTACCACGCGTATAGAGACGCGGGATCATGAAGTGGATATGGAATATGATAAAGCAGCATTTACACCTAATGGGATCTGCAATCCTGTATTGATATATTCTGCGGAAACTAATAAAATCACGGGTGAAGAAAAACAAACAGAGATATATTATGATTCTTTCAACAATTTGAAAAAGCGGCGTACAGCCTTTGGGGATGGATACGTATACACGGAATTGGTTCAGACCTATCGTAACATCACTACGCCCGAACAGTATCTCGTGGGACTTCCACTTACAAAAACTACGACATCAGGGCGTGATGGCAACACCTGGACAACGCGCGAGGAATACGCCTATAACGCCCAATGGATGCCCGAACGAAGCGTCACTTATACCAACGGCAATAAGACCGACGAAACACGCTGGACGTATGATGCCCACGGAAACGTGACCAGCGAGAAGTCGGCACCGTATAACGTTACCGAACTGTTAGGCAATACCTATACCTACGATGCCATAGGGCGTAACCTCTTGACAAAAACAAATGCCTTGGGGCAGACTACAACCTATGCCGAATACGACAAGTGGGGGCAGGCGCACCGCATAACCGACCATAAGGGCAGGACAATCACCATCGTTACAGATGCGTGGGGCAAACCCGTCTCCACCACTTCGCCCGATGGAATAACGACGACGATAACCTCCGCATGGGGCGGAAAGGGTCTGTACACCATCGCCAAAACCATTACGGGCAAGCCCAAGACCATTGTGCATTACGATGCATTGGAGCGCGAAGTGCGTAAGGGCAACATGCGGTTCGACGGCAAGTGGCAATTCGTGGATAATGCCTACGACTATAAGGGCAGGCTTGCAAAGACATCCTTGCCGTTTAAGGGCGATGCGCCCGCGCTGTGGAACACCTACGAATATGATGATTACGACCGTCTTGTGAAGCAAACGGAAGCTTCGGGGAAAACTACTACGTGGAGTTACGCTGGCCTGAGCGTTACCGAAACGAAGGAAGGCATTGCCTCGACCAAGACAACGGATGCCATTGGCGAACTGATAAAGGTGGAGGACCCTGGCGGAACCATTACCTACACGTTGCGCCCCGACGGACAACCCAGTGCGATAACCGCGCCAGGCAACGTGACAACCACTTTCGAATACGATGGATTCGGTCGCCAAACGGCTATTGTTGACCCGAGCGCAGGCAAACAAACCTTTACGGAAAAGTATGATAACTCAGGTATTTGCACTTCTACCGCAACAGATGCGCGAGGCAAAACTGTAACTACCATAAAAGATAAGTACGGCAGAACCATTCAAATCAACCGCCCCGAGTTCAACGTATCATATACGTATAATAAGGATGGGCAGTTAGAGCGTGAAGAATATTCTGACAGGAGAGCTAAATCTTATAGCTATGATGCTTTAGGGCGAGTTGCCCATTCCTTAGACGATGCGTCTGGTATTGACGTTGGTTTCACATACAAGGATGGAAATGTTGCAAGCATAAAGTACAATTCACTGAGCAACCCTAGTGGTGTAGAAATGAAGGAAACTTATCTCTACACAAACGGGCATAAAACAGAAGTAAAGTTTAATGACCGCCAAAGCGTTTGGAAGCTTATTGAAGAAAACGGCTTAGGCCAGCCCACACAAATTGCCACAGGCTCGCTGGTACGCACTTATAGCTATAGCAACATAGGCTTACCCACAAGGCAAACCGCGGGTAACGTACAAGACATTTCCTATAATTTTGATGTGCAAACGGGCAATTTGCTAAGCCGAACGGACAACAGACGTAATATTACCGAAACATTTGGGTATGATAAACTAAACCGCCTGTGCCAAATCGGAACGCAACAAGTGAAATATGCTGACAATGGCAATGTATTGGAAATGCCAGGAATGGGCCTGATGGGTTATGATAATGCAGCAAAGCCCTATCAGGTTACCGCTTTCACGCCCATTGGGAATAATGTGCCTACCCGTGAACAGCAGATCACCTATAATTCTTTCCAATGTCCTGACAAGATAACAGAGAACGGCTATTCGGCCTCGTTCAGTTATGATGCAGAGGGCGACAGGGCTGAGATGACGATACGTAAGGGTAATGATAAGGTATTAACAAGACAATACATCGATGCAAGATACGAGATAGATAACAGTTTTACGGAACGTTTCTATTTGGGTGGCGATGCCTACGACGCCTTGGCTGTATGCGTCAACGATTTTGGAGTCGACTCAACATACTACATCTTGCGCGACTATTTGGGTAACATCACTCATATAATCAATGAAGACGGCACATTAAGACAAGAGCTGAGCTATGACGCGTGGGGACGTTTACGCAATCCTGACACACATCAGTTATACGCTGTGGGTAAAGAACCTAAACTGCTTTTAGACAGAGGATATACAGGGCATGAATATCTGCCATGGTTCGGCCTTATAAACATGAACGCCCGACTTTATGATCCAGTATTAGGTCGTTTCTTAAGTCCCGACCCATACGTGCAAATGCCTGACTTTACGCAAAACTTCAACAGGTATAGTTATTGTCTGAATAATCCTTTGAAGTATGTGGATAAGGATGGGAAAATTCTTTGGTTTATACCCGTTATAGCTGCTGTTGTTGGCGGTGGAGTTAATCTTGTCGCCAATTGGAATAATATAGAAGGCTTTTGGGATGGACTATCTACTTTTGCCGTTGGAGCCGGAGCTGGTGCAGCAACCGTTTGTACAGCTGGTGCAGGCGCAGGGTTTTGGACAGTTGCAGGAGTTTCAGCAGCAGGTGGTGCAGCAATTGGTGCCAATAACAGTATTGTTGCCCAAACAGGCGCAAACTTTGAAGGGTTTAATCATATTAGTTGGACAGAGTTTGGGCGTAGCACCCTTGTTGGAGGAGTTTCAGGTTTTGCAGGAGGCAGTGTTGGCTATTGGGCTGCTAATTCTTCTGTACTCGTCAATAATCTAAGTAACCCTGTATTACGTACATCCATCGTTGCACCTCTGGCATCGGGTGCTGGCCACGTTGCAGGTGGAACAGCATATGGCTTGCTTGAAGGGCAAAGCTTAGGCATGGCTTTTACCAATTCGTTCTCTGGAATAGGGAAGGACATGCTGATAGGGGGCGCAATTGGCGTTGCGAGTACTATTGGTGTTTCATACGCCAGTGGAATTAACCCGTGGACGGGGGAATTCATCACGCATTCTCCCAATATAAGCCTTGATTTTACTCCTGACCCCAATGGTGATAATATAACTTTATACAGAGGAATAACAGGAAGTGAAAGGCGTGGAGGTCCCTTGTTTATGACTGACAACCCCCAGTATGCTGCCACGTATGTGCAAAATGGAGGGCAGGTTGTCAGAATTGTTATTCCACGTTCTACTCTATTTAACTTGGAGCAAAATCGCTATTTATCATCATATAGGGGAATTCATGGTACATACTATGGTTATGAGTACATGTTTTCCCCTAAGATTGCACCTTACATTATAAAACAATTTAAATATTAAATATATATGAAATTTTGTTGTTTCGCTTTTGAAATGTATTATACGTTAGAGAATCGATGTTGCTACAATATTAGAAAGGTAAAGCTAACGTCTCCCCGCCTGACAGAACACGGCATGATGAAGTATTATAACATACCCTCCTTGCGTGGAACCAGGCACAAGCGAGCGGACATTTGTTTCGTTATGACGATGGGGTATGATACATTTACATTTGACGCACCAACGGTGTTCATTTCGTTCTGTCCATTTTGTGGTGCGAATCTGTACGACTACTATAAGAGTGACGAATACGTGAATGAGATAGAAGGCGAAACCTTTAAGTTCTTTAAGGACCAATGAGGTGTGTAATATGGCAATGTTGTATGCAGACAAATGAGATTAATAAGATGATAGATATGAAACCGATACTTGGATTTATATTTTCAGTTCTCATTTGCTTATGTTTTACCTCGTGTGCGGGCATATTCCGTACAACGTATTACATAACGGAGACGCAAGGATGGAAGACGGCAGACTATAATGGTGTGAACGGCATAGCTTACACCAATGATACCACACCAGATTCGATTATGCTTAATGTGAGAGGACCAGGTACTTCTGCAATTTCCGTGGGGCCAATATTTTTCCCCTTTGCTTTCCCCACATGCCTTCAGTTTTGGGTAAAAGAAGAACCAAAGCTGATAGTGGCCGCAACGCTTTATATGAACCAATCAGGTACAATTTATCCACAAAGCATTCGCTTTACGGATAATGAGGGGAACATGATGACTCCCACGATGATAGAAAGTCTAGATATAGTTCACGAACAAGACATAACAAAGCTAGACTCTACTGCTATCGTGCAGGGCATAAAGACGAGCGGGGCGATAAGGTTGCGTTGGCATTTTAGGGGGAAACAAGCAAGGAAGAAGGAATTTTGTGTATTGATAGATACCCCAACAATTATCGGAAAGGATGGCAAGCCATTGCTTATCTGGTTCAGACGCAAAACGGTGTATGAATATGTTCCGTTGTTTACCCATTGTACTTGATAAAACTTGTGGCTCTTTCTTTTAAGAGGATTAAAGTAAATATGAAAAGGATTTATTTAATTTTTATCATGAGTTGTCTGTTTTTGAGCATTTCAAAAGCACAGACATTAATTGAACAGGTTGAGCGTGCTTACAGCGCGCTTGATTCCACTTCTTACATTGATAATATTGTCTTGTCTTATTCTAAATCGTTAGAAAAAGGACATAAAGAAACATTCAAATTATTAGTGGATATGTGTAGTTCGGGTGTTGACAGCTTAGATGTTGCTCAAAAGCAGCATATAGCCGACAGCGTATACTTAGAATACTTTAAAGATAAAAAAGAACTGGATGCACAAAAAACTAAAAGCTTTGAGAGTGAAATGAAATCTAAAACACCACTCTACGTTTTGAATTTAAAACTGAAAGATAAGCAGACATTGCAAGTAGATACTGGCAGGCTGGCCTTTAATCTTTTTTATTTCGACAAAAGATGTAAAGGACGTTTATACGTATATTGCTATGACGGAAAGTATGGTTGGCATGAGGATGGCTATAGGACTTTTTCAAGACCTCTTGGAAGAAATGCACCAAAAGTTTTTAGGAAAATAATGCGTAAACATCCGAAATATCTGTTGTTCTGCCCAGAATTAGAAGGCATGAATACCATTTTATATGTAATCAACAATGAAGTGTTTATTTACAGAATTGTTGAAATGGAGAAGTATAAATTAGACGACTATATGAAGAATAGGACGGCTATAAGGAATTCATGATGGCCAACTACAAGCTCAATACTCATTTCGGCGCATATCGAAAGATTGGTTGAAAGAGAACAGAAGGCATGAAGTGTTTATCTTGGTTTAGTAACGCAAAGATAATAAACACCTCTCAATTTATAAAACATTAAAAGCCAAGACAACTTCTATGGTAAAAAAAATATTAATATTGGCAATATTGCTACTTGTCTTATCGAGTTGCCGCAACGAAGAGGAGATTTTTCTAGACTTGGATATGACACGGAGGCCATATACAGGCAAAGAATTGCGTACCGATGGTTATTATTATTCGGGCTACATCCATACAAACAAAATGGGCACATTGATGTTGTTTCGTAACGGAGTATGTATGTTTACGTATTTTGATTATAGGTATGGAGACGCTACCCATTATATAGAGAATGACAAATGGGGAAACAAATCTTACATGAATGAGGTACGTAGTAAGCCAGATGGCATTGGGGTGTTCTCCGTCTTACGAAATGTGCTTGAGTGTCAAATCTTCTTTTCAGAAAGTGGGAGGGTAACCCAAAATTGCACAGGTGAAATTCTGAATGATACAACGCTGAGACTTACAAGTTGGCGTTACAATCGATATGGGCACGTAGAAAATATAGATGAGTTGTATTATTTTAAGGCGTTTAACAATAAACCCGATAGTACGTCTAGTTTCATCAAATAACCACACATATAAATGTGGATTGGAGCTTGCATCCGATATACATTATCATATGCTTGCTTAATATCCACATCATACATAGTATATGACATTTATCCATTTCGTTAAAATGAAAAAGATTATTTTAATATTTCCAATAGTGGTCTTACTGTTGGGTTGCAACTTCTTCAATGAGAATGATTCGCTGGAAGGTTTAGGATTAGAACGCCATCCTTATATCGGTAAGGAACTGCGTACAGACGGATATTATCTTGCAACAAAGACCCATAAAAACATGCTAGGATTAATTGTGCTCTATCGAAATGGAGTTTGCCTATGTACATATGTAGAAAACAGCGGTAAAAGCACCAAGCAGTACATAGAAAATGATGTTTTGCAAAACAAATCTTACATGCATCGTTTATGGAGTAAACCCACAGCCATTGGTGTCTTTATGAAAACAAAACGAACCATCGCTTTGCGAACATGGGAATACCAAAACAAACGAAGCACAATTGCTATTGATAATGTTGGCGAGATAATCAATGATACGACGCTACGCATTAACACAATCGCAAGAACCTACGCCGGTATCCAACAGTTTGTATACAATGTTTACCACTTCGTACCCTTTTCCAACAAACCCGACAGCACCACAAGTTTTATAAAATGAAACAAATTTTAACAACAGAAGAATAAAGAGTGAGAGGTGCACTATGAACAATAAATTAAAAATGATTTTGTTGTCGGCCCAAACGTTAATGTTGATGGGCTGCCCGATCTTATTAGTTCGAGAAGTGTTGAAAAACTTGTTAAAAACAATTCTATGCCAAA
>NZ_CALKQY010000072.1:0-101325 GCF_937990675.1 Hoylesella shahii
TTCGCAATTGAGACCTCTTAACATAGTTGGGACTATACGATTTAAAATATTATAGAATAGAAAAAGCATAAAAAAATGACTTTGTTAATCGATTGGGAGGGGGGTAAACAATATCAATATTTAAGGAAAACTTTTCGTCGAAAAAAATCTCCGCGAGAATCGATTATTTGCGAGCGAATGGACAGTTGGTGAAAAATATAGCGCTCACAATGTTAAATTCTATATTAAATATTTTACACCAAAGCAACCTATACACCCTTAACCCTTAAACCCAAATCAATGGTTAGAGCCTTTTAGGTTTTGTGTATGGTTGAGCACACCACCCGACTTATTCTGTTGACAGGGCGCTACGCAAAAAAATAAGATAGACAAAGATGCCGACTAGCATACGAAAAATAGACTGGAAGCCATGAAAATAATCTAAAAAACATGTGATAAGCGGTATAACGACTGATAGGAATAAATGAAACGAGCAGAGAAATTAAGCAATCACAATCATACAACACGAAAACACTCTTCGCCAATTGGCGATTAAGCATTAATTCGGGAAACTTGCGTTGTATGCTAAAGCTTTGGGCGCTCATTTACTCTTAAAATAAGACAGTTCAAAGAGGATATTGATAAGAAGTTTATTACTGCATTAACCAGTTAAAACCAATTGAGCACTCGTTTACTTCTTAGTAAACATCCCCAAACGATGGCCAACCCCCTTGCTATTAAGCGCTCTAAGCACATAAACACCATTGACAAGGCTTCGCACATCAAGCCTATCGCTTTGAGAAGAAAGCGTGGCAACATGTTGCCCTTGCAAACTTTCTACCACCCACACGCGCCCCCAAAGGGCATCAGCGCCAACAGGTAGCAACACCCTTCCATCGCTATAAGGCAACATCTTGAGTTGGCTTTTACCTCCGCCTGCAGCCTTGAGCGCTTGCAAAGGTTGGCTTTCGTTGCCATATCGGTCGATAGCGGTAATGGCAAAATACATTTTGGCGTTACGTGGGCTCACCGTAATGCTGTTTTTGGCATAGCGCACAGCAATGAGATTGCGTGCATCGCTAATATCAACAGGCAGCATTGTGCTAGCATATACATTATAGAATAGGTTTGGCGAATTGTTTGTGACACGTGCCGCATCCCAACTAACCACAGCTCTGCCTTGCTCCTCGCTCGTGGTGAGATTGGTAGGGGGCAAGGGTTGTTTGCTATTTTCCCAGGTCAAGGCTGGCGCAAGGGCTGGCGTTGGTGTAAAAATGCGCTGTGCATAGGTGTAAATCCCCTTGAGGTTATCTGTAAAAAACTTGCTTCTGAAATATGCATGTCCCATGCCATATTGCCTAGTAAACTGAAGTTCGCGAGTAATGACATCGAGCGCCCAATTCTTTTCGCTAGGCGACATAAAGTAAATGCCCAATCCAGGCACCACCATTCTGCCGTGACTTTGCTCTGCCCAGTCTATTGCGAAGGGATAAAAGTTGTTGCCTTGAAAATACATCATGGGATAAAGCGCATCCATCAATCCATCACGAAGCCAGGCTTGCGCATCTTGACACACCTTAGCATAAGCATTCCAGCCATTACTGCCAAACCTACTTAGGTCGTTATACTTACCAATGGGCGAGCAACTATATTTCACCCAAGGCTTTGCAGCTTTCACCTTGTTACCAATAGCACGCACAATGCCAGTGATGTTTTGCCTAGCAGCATCGTGCGATATATTTATTTTCCAGGTTTCGGGATAGCGAATATAGTCAAGATGTAAGCCATCGATGTCATATCGTTCGGTTATCTCCTTGCACATGTTAGCCAGATAAGTAGCCGTGGCTGAGTTTTCGGGATCCATAAATCCCTCTTCGCCCACCCTCTTAATAAGGTTGGGATGTTTACTGCGAAGCGTTTTACAACCTAAGCCATTCCATTTTCCCACAGGAATGGTTACCACCCAGGCATGAAGTTCCATTCCACGCTTATGACATTCGTCGATGGCAAAGGCTAAAGGGTCGTAGCCAGGCGACCTACCAGGCACGCCCGATAAGCATCCGTCCCAAGGTTCGAGCTGCGAAGGGTAGACCACAGTTCCACGAACACGCGTCTGAAACAACACAGTATTAATACCCGAACGTTGCAACTTATCCAAAATATCGCACAGTTCTTGCTTCTGCCTTCCAGCAGCCAAGCTGTTTTGGGCATACGAATGCGGCCAATCCAGTCCGCCAATGGTGGTGAGCCACACCGCCCTCACCTCACGTTTAGGCAATTTCCAACCCTGCAAAGCATTGGGTTTGAAAAACGAAAATGATTGGGCACACAGTGAAGTGGCGACAGTAAGTGCAAAAAATAACAGCAAGTATTTATTTGAAAACGACAGTTGCTTTATCATTCGTAAGTCTCTCTATCTGTTGTTGTTGCCTAGTTCAAATCCCAGGCACGATTAAATGTTTACTAAGATATCTAAATATATAACGAATGCAAAGATAAGTATATTTCTCGCATTTGTCGAATAATTTATTTACTTTTGCAGTTAATGTGGTTAAACGTAGGAAAAAGGCGGTTAAGCTTGTAACATAGCGCACTGCAATCATAGGCGTTTGAGCTGCAAAATAGAGAATAATCAATATCGAATTTAAAGTATTAATCCTTTAGAAATGAAAAAGAAGTTAGGTTTGCTTATCGTGTCGTTGATGCTAACACTCACGGCAAGCGCGCAGTTTGAAGAAGAAAAAGTTTACGTGGCCGGTTCGTTAACAGGACTAGACCTCAATTACAATGGCAACAATGGGTTTAGTTTTGGCGTGCAAGCCAAAGCAGGTTATTTCTTTGACGATGCTTGGATGATGCTAGGACAAGTGGCATATAACCACTCGGGCAATGAAACCGTACCCGACTATATCGCAGTTGGTGCGGGCCTAAGATATTATATCGAGCAAAACGGGCTCTATGTGGGTGTTAATGCAACACTTGTTCACACTTACCGCAACTACAATGACCTGATGCCTGGAATAGAATTGGGCTATGCTTTCTTTGTTAGTCGCACCGTAACTATCGAGCCATCTGTTTATTACAACCAATCGTTTAAGAGCCATACCAAATACTCAACCGCAGGGTTTAAAATTGGTATCGGTATCTACATCTAACAGAAAGCAAACAAAAAATACAAACAAGGCATAGGCATTGCAGGCACAAAAAACGCCTCTGTTACCACCAATAAGGTAAAAACAGCGCAAACAAATGCGCTAAAGGTAAATCGCCTACCCTTGTTTCTACAACCCTACGTGGCTCGCATGTGGCTTATCTGCCAAAGCATGCGAGCCTAAGTAATATTATTGTGCACCATTTTTTAGTTAAATATTGCATATTAACGATGCTTCCCTCTGATTATTCGTATATTTGTAAGTTCAATGCATAGGCCTAAAGCAACAAATAGCCATGCACACAGCCCAAGGGCAATTGTATTCATCAGCTATTCAACGGCACAAAACTCATCACGATGAAAAGAAAACTATTTTTAGCGCTACTCTTCGCTCCTGTTTTCGCATTCGCACAAAACGAATGGGAACGTCCACAGGATAAAACGCAAAACAAATCTACGCAGACAACAAGTAAAATAGAGAAACAAAACCCCAATATAGATGCTCGATACCTAGAAGGCGCAGTGCCCGAGGTTGAAGGAAAGGTGGTGTTCGACTATGAAATAGACGTTCCTGGGAAAACCGCACAAGAGATTTATGATGCCACCTATACAGCAATAGAAGAACTTACAAAGGGGCAAAACCAATTCCCAGAAAGTGCTATTGCGCTGGTGAACAAGAAAGAGCATATCATAGCCGCTAGATTTAAGGAGTGGTTGGTGTTTCAAAACTCGTTTCTGTCGCTCGACCGCACTGTGTTTAATTACACGATAATTGCTAAATGCTACGACGGAAAGCTTAATCTAAGCTTATCGCGTATAAACTATGCCTACGAAATGAATCGCGGAGCTGGCAACGGACTGGAAACAACAGCAGAGAAATGGATAACCGACAAATATGGATTGAACAAAGCTAAAACGAAACTCAGTAAGATGTCGGGCAAATTCAGACGTAAAACCATCGACCGCAAAGACGAGGTGTTTGAAACCATTAAACAACGCCTGCAACAATAAACCCACCTTTGGGTAAGAAACAGGCTAAACGCACTCTATTCAAATAACATTAGCAACACTAAAAGCAAGTACATGGACACGCAATATCCACACAAAAGACACAGACGAGATGATAAAGAACAAGACCAGTTCTTATTTATTAGAAACATTCTAAACATTATTTTCATTCTTGGGGCAGCCGTTGGCTTAGCCGTATATTTCTTTTCAAGCACCACTGTGGGTACATTTATCATATTGGGCTCAATGGTTTTTAAAATAGCTGAAACAATACTTCGCTTTATCCGCTAGATGAACAGGTTACTAATGCTAGTTGTTGGGCTATCGATGGCTCTTTTGCCCGCGATTGCACAAGACGATTTTACACGCATTGATGAGAACGGAAACTTCTCGTCGAACACGAATGAGAATAAAAAAGACTCGCTGGGTTCTGATAAAGAAATACCCAAGGGATTAAAGGTTTGGACCGTAGACACGCGTTTTGGCGATAGGATTGCAGCGCAACCCGACACCCTTTCACACATGTTTATGAACAAACTCTACACCTACGGACTGCGAGGTGAATATAACATGCTGGGTAACTTGGCGTCGCCCAGACTAAATCGTGTGTTTGTAGATAGACCCGCCGATACTCAATTTATCTTCACTCAGCCCTACAGTTACTTTATTGTGCCTGTAGATAGGTTCTTATTCACCAACACGCTGTCGCCCATAACAAACCTTAGCTACTTTAGCTGTGGCGACAAGAACGATGGCGAAGACCATTTCACAGCTATCTTTGGTGTAAATGCAGGCAAACGTGTGGGCGTTGGATTTAAGTTTGATTACGACTATGGTCGCGGTTTCTACCAAAATCAAAGCACGGCCATGTTTAATTACACCATGTATGGGTCGTATCTGGGTGACAGATACCAGGCCCACTTGCTCTTTACCACCAATCATCAAAAGACAAGTGAAAACGGAGGTATCACAAACGACAACTATATCACTCACCCCGAAACATTTAACGAATCGTACTCAACAAACGAAATCCCAACTGTTCTAAGCAAAAACTGGAACAGAAACGATAATATAAACGTGTTTTTCACACACCGGTACAACATCGGATTTAACCGAAAAGTACCCATGACCAAAGAGGAAATCGAGGCAAAAAAGTTTGCCTTGGAGGCTAAGAAAGACCAAAACCTGCGCGAAAAAAATAAAAAAGGGCACTCGGGCGATAACAACAGCAAAGACAATGACAATAAAACCTATACAGGTAGACCCGATAATGCCACCATTGCTGGCGCTGAACCCGAAGACTCGGTACGTAACAACGCTAGAATTAAAGTTGGTAGCAAGGCGCAAGCAGACAGCTTAATGGCCATCAACAAACAAACAAAGAAAGATACTGCATGGTTTAAAAACGAGTATGTACCCGTTACAAGCTTTGTACATACAGTGAATTTCGAAAACTATAAACGCATTTACGAGGCACACGAAACGCCAACAGGCTATTATGCCAACACTTATTATAATGCAGGTCGATTAACTGGCGACTCCATTTTTGATGAAACGCGCCACCGCCGACTGCGCAACACCTTGGCTCTGGCACTACTAGAAGGCTTTAACAAATGGGCTAAAGCCGGCATTAAGGCCTTTATTAGTAGCGATATACGCCATTATGAATTGCCCAACACACTAGGAAATCTAGAATCTTTTAATGAACAAACCATGAGCTTTGGCGGTCAGCTGGCAAAGACTCAAGGTAAGACGTTACACTACAGCGTTACAGCCGAAACGTGGTTTTTAGGAAAAGACGCAGGTCAACTCAAGGTAGACGCCACAGCCGACCTCAATTTTGCACTCTTCGGAGACACGGTAACGATGGCTGCAAGTGCATTCTTCCATCGCACAAGCCCTGGTTTCTACTTCCGTCATTACCAATCGAGACACCTATGGTGGGAAAACGACAATCTTTCTAAAACCATTCACTCGCGCCTACAAGCCACATTGAACTACCAAAAGACGCGAACAAAATTGCGTTTCGCCGTAGACGAGCTGAAAGATTACACCTATTTTGCACAAAACTACACGATAAACAACGACTTCACACGTTCGGCTAACACCGTAACAGTTAAACAAAGTGGCTCGGCAATCAATCTGTTAACAGCCGAATTGATGCAAGATGTGAAATTTGGACCCCTTAACTGGGAGAGCGTTGTGACATGGCAACGAACCAGTCATCCTGATGTTCTGCCCCTCCCTTCGCTCAATATCTACACCAATCTGTATCTTCGCTTTAAAATAGCACGTGTACTAAACTGCGACTTCGGTGCTGATATGCGATACTTCACAGCATACAACGCTCCCGATTATAGTGCCGCATTAGGACAGTTTGCTGTTCAAGCCCAAACAGATAAGGTGAAGATAGGAAATTATCCGCTCATTAACGTGTATGCCAATTTTAAACTTAAGCAGGCGCGATTCTTCATTTTGATGAACCACATCAATGCAGGCAGCGGAAACAAAAACTATTTCTTCGCACCGCATTACCCCTTAAACGAACGCATGTTGTGCTTTGGTCTTAGCTGGAGTTTCTTTAATTAAAACGCTTTTCTAAGCCCATAACAGTAAAAGAAACACCCCTCAAGGTAAAACAACAAAAAAGAAACACAACAATAGGTATAAACTAAGAAATAAAACCGCAACGACGCTTATCTCTATAAAAGATAACGTGTTGCGTTTTTTTCGTAAATAAACTTCTTAAATGATAACATGTGGCAATACCATTGCAGTGAACACGGCATACGTTTAAAATTACTTTAAAGTGAAAGATACAGCCAAAATCAATTGTTTTATTGAACATTAATTTGTAACTTTGTTTCCATATTCAGGTGGGAACACATCATCCCGAAAACAAAGCACATTGAAATGAACATGTTTAACTAAAAACTACAATAAATGAACGATAAGAAATTGATGGATTTGGCTGCGGACAACATACGCATTCTTGCAGCGTCAATGGTTGAAAAAGCTAAGTCCGGACACCCTGGCGGAGCTATGGGCGGTGCCGACTTCATTAATGTTCTCTTCTCAGAGTTCCTCATTTACGACCCCAAAGACCCATTGTGGACCGGTCGCGACCGCTTTTTCCTCGACCCTGGACACATGTCGCCTATGCTTTATTCGGCATTGGCTTTGCAAGGAAAGTTTACTATTGACGAGCTTCAACAATTTCGCCAGTGGGGTTCGCCCACTCCTGGTCATCCCGAAAGGGACGTAATGCGTGGAATTGAAAACACTTCTGGTCCCTTAGGACAAGGACACGCATACGGAGCTGGTGCAGCTGTAGCCCAAAAGTTCCTCGAAACGAAACTCTCTCACACAATGATGCAACACACCATATATATATATATATCTGATGGTGGTGTGCAAGAGGAAATTTCTCAAGGCGTTGGACGCCTAGCTGGAGCACTTGGACTAGACAACATTGTGATGTTTTACGATTCAAACGACATTCAACTCTCTACCGAATGTGGTGCTGTTACCTGCGAAAACACGGCAGCTAAATACGAATCGTGGGGATGGAAAGTGATAACTATCAACGGAAATGATGCTAACGAAATTCGTAAAGCACTTAAAGAAGCAAAAGCAGAGAACCAAAAACCCACGCTTATCATTGGTAATACAGTGATGGGCAAAGGCGCTTTGCGAGCAGACGGTTCTAGCTTCGAACATCATATTGGTACGCATGGCGCTCCTCTTGGTGGCGATGCTTACCGAAAAACAATCATTAACCTTGGCGGAAACCCGGATAATCCTTTCGTGGTATACCCCGAAGTGGAAGAACTTTACGCCAAACGCAATGAAGAACTGAAAGGCATTGTAGCCAAAAGGCGCGAAGAAGAGGCTCAATGGGCAAACAACAACCCAGAACTAGCAGCTCAAATGAAAGAATGGTTCAGCGGAAAAGCACCTAAAGTGGATTGGAGTACACTTACCCAAAAAACCGATGCCGCAACTCGTGTGGCTTCAGCTGCATGCCTAGGTTTGCTTGCAGAGCAAGTTCCAAACATGGTTTGCTCTTCGGCCGACCTCTCTAATAGCGATCGTACAGACGGCTTCCTAAATAAGACGCACGAAATGAAGCACGGCGACCTTTCGGGTGCGTTCTTCCAAGCAGGCGTAAGCGAACTTACAATGGCCTGCATGTGCATCGGTATGTACCTGCATGGTGGTGTTATTCCTGCCTGCGGAACATTCTTTGTATTCTCAGACTATATGAAACCCGCTGTGCGCATGGCCGCATTGATGCGCGTTCCCATCAAATTTATCTGGACGCACGATGCTTTCCGCGTGGGAGAAGATGGTCCGACACACGAACCAGTTGAACAAGAGGCGCAAATAAGACTGATGGAAAAACTGAAAAACCATCATGGTGAAGACTCGGTTCGCGTATTCCGCCCCGCTGATGTTAACGAAACCACGGTATGTTGGCAGATGGCAGTAGAGAATATGAACACCCCTACAGCCCTTATTCTTTCGCGTCAGAACGTAAAGAACCTACATCCAGACAACAATTACGAACTTGCTCGACGCGGTGCTTACGTAGTTGCTGGAAGCGATAGCCAATTCGACGTGATATTATTAGCCTCAGGTTCGGAGGTTTCTACACTTGAAGCAGGTGCCGAACTGCTAAGAAAAGAAGGTGTAAAGGTTCGCATTGTGAGCGTTCCCTCTGAGGGATTGTTCCGCATGCAAAGCAAGGAGTACCAAGAAGAGGTACTACCCAAGGGTTCGAAGATATTCGGTTTGACAGCAGGTTTACCCGTTACACTCGAAGGTCTTGTTGGTGCTAACGGCACTGTTTTTGGCCTAAATAGCTTTGGTTATTCCGCTCCATTCAAAGTGCTAGACGAGAAATTGGGCTTCACAGCAGAGAATGTATATTATCAAGTTAAATCTTTAATAAGAGAGTAAGTATGGAAATAAAAACTATTGGTATCGCTTGCGACCACGCAGGCTTCCCGCTCAAGCAATACGTTCTTCAATATTTGGAAGAACATGGTTATCCGTACAAAGACTATGGCACATATAGTGACCAGAGTAGTGACTATCCCGACTTTGCTCATGCCTTAGCAGAAGGCATTGAAAGTGGCGAGGTTTATCCAGGCATTGGTATCTGCGGAAGTGGCGAAGGCATTGCCATGACCCTCAACAAACACCAAGGTGTGAGGGCTGGGTTGGCTTGGATGCCCGAGATTGCTCAACTTATTCGCCAACATAACGATGCCAACGTGCTGGTTATGCCTGGCAGATTTGTCGACAATAACACAGCAAAGAAAATCTTAGACGGATTTTTCTCGGCTACATTCGAGGGTGGACGCCATCTCAATAGAGTGAACAAAATTCCTATCGCCAAATAAAGCACATGCTTTCTTGTTTTAGGCATCTACAAACAAGGCGAAACAGAAAAAAGGCAAACAGCTATTTAAATCATAGTTGTTTGCCTTTAATCGTTTTAGGCAAGTTGTATAAATTGCTTTTATGTCTATCAACAATCCAAAGAGGGCTTTCAAATCGACTACACTTGGGCATAGAGAAGAAGAAATAAGTGCTTTAACTTGGCATTCACCCGCACCTTATTCTTGCGTTATTGCCCCAACACACATCATGTGTTATCTACGAATTGTGAATTACATATCTTGCACAATTCTTTAAAGTCGTGCAATACTAGTATTTAGTAAACCATCAGCGAGTGTATGCAAGCGAAGATGGTACGTACCCTTGGAATAATCAATATTCATTAACTGCTGTGGCTCGGTTTCCAACGGCGACAATGCCAAAGCCACATGCCCCATTGTACGCCTAAGATTAAGTTCAACACAAGGATGAACCTTCAAATTAGACTCGCCCTCCACATTTACAAGCATCATATCCACACCCAACGGCCCCACATAGTTGTTGGCAAGAAGGCGCGATAACATCTCTGCAATGATGTAGGCAGTGGTTTTAAGCACATCAGCATCTACATATTGCAACAGATATTGAGTTTTTGTGGCTTCGGTGGCTAACAAACTACCAGTGTATGTACGCTTCGAAGTCTTGAAAATAGATAATCCAAGATATCTTACATGTCCATTGGCATCCACGTTAAACTCCATTCCAAAGTCACGCACCTTATTATAATAAGGCTCAACCGTTATGCAACCTTGCTTCTCTATCATGTTGGCGCACCAACCTGCTGTTGATGGATCAGGACTATTTTCAATGTAACGAATACCTCTACCGCTACTACTCCAAGGCGCCTTAACCACCACTTGCGTATGACTTTGTAACAATTTGCCCAACTGTTCCATAGATTTCACCACGAAAGATGCACCCAAAAAATTAGCAGGATGAATGTTATTCAATTGCGACACCAACGTAGGCAAGAGATTATCCGACACCCATTCACGCGAGCTTATGCATCTAACGTTCTCTAGCCATTCTGTTGTGGGTAGAGCATCGGCCTTTACACCCAAACCTTCGAGCAGCTCGCTAACATTCTTATCCCACCCCCAGGGTTCTATTTTTAGCGTGCTACAATTGATGGAACCATCGGCAAGCATTCGTTTTAGTGTGTCTCGGTCGATTAATTGTACCCCTTTTCCCCTACCCTTTATATGTCGAAGCCGTTCGTTAGCCGACTCCATTTCGGCTACAAGCACAAAATCGCCCTCGTTTGCCCATAAAGCCGGCAAGAAACCTAAGTCGGCATACAGGGTTCGCGCTGCTTTTGGCGCAGTGAAATGTTCGTTACCTGCAGCCAAAACCAAATCGTGGTCGGGATTAAAAATATGTAGTGTCATTGATATCCTATGTTTTATACTGCAAAGGTACGATAAAAACGGGGAAACCGAACATGCATAGCACGAGAAGTTGGCCAACAACTAGTATCACACAACAACAAAAAGGAGTGCAACCTCTTGGCGCACTCCTTTTATTATTAATGGCACAACCTCAAAACTCTTTGGATTTAGAGTTGGCCTTATAGGCAATAGTTTTTTAGCAAACCTTTTCCAAACGCTTAATGATGGAGAATATGAACAATGCCGAAATCAAACAGCAAGTGATAAGCACACTCCATACCATCCATAACTGCATATCGCCCCACAAGTAACCGATAACAGCAACCAGATAGTTACCAATTGCAGTAGCCACAAACCATCCACCCATCATCATTCCCTTATACTTGGGAGGTGCAACTTTCGATACAAACGAAATACCCATGGGCGAAAGCAGCAACTCGGCAAAGGTCAATACAAGGTAAGTAGAGATAAGCCAATCAGGTGAAACTAGTTGACTATCGCTGATACCCGAGTTCTTCACCTCGTTGGGAGTGGGCAAACCAAAAGAGGCAATAGCCAAAACAAGGAAGCCACAAGCCGCTATAAGCATACCATAACCAATCTTACGAGGTGCCGAAGGCTCTTTACCTTTACGAGCAAGATAGCCAAACACTGCCAAAGAAACTGGTGTTAACGCTACAACGAAGAAAGGATTGAACTGCTGGAATATTTGAGGAAGAATTTTAATCTCTGCATCCAAAGACGAATAGTTGGCAACAATACCGCCGATAGCAGCCAATAACACAAGGCCAGCGATAGTTTTACCCTTACTGGTTTTCGACTGGAAGAGCGAGAATGCACTATAAACAGAAACCACAATGAGCACCAAGTTAAGGATATCAAAGCCCAAACGGTTAAATCCTACTACTGATTTAGCTGTATAGTCACGTGCAAAGAATGTCATGGTAAGACCATTCTGGTGGAATGCCATCCAGAAGAAAATAACCACAGCAAACACCAACAACAGCGCAACAATACGCTGACGAGTTTCCTCTGGCGACAATTCTTGTTCAGCTGCTGCACCATCTGCTGCTTGAGAAGCTTTCTGTTTGTTGTTCACATCAGCATGTTTGAAGGTTGAACGGAACACCAAATAGATAATCATCGAGATAATGAGTGATACACAAGCCACAGCAAAACCATAGTTGTATGCGCGAGAAAGCTCAGCAATATAGGTGGTACAGAAGCTAGTCATGTCGCCTGCATAACCTTGTGCGGCCTTCAATTGTTCTAGCAACACACTACCATCTGGCTTAATTGTGCCATCAAGGAACTGGTGAGCCAACGAAGGAATTTGTGGCTCGTAGGTGAAGTTAACACCCGACAACACGTAATTGGTGATTTTTGTAGCTGCAGTAGGAGCGAAAAGCGCACCAATATTAATGGCCATGTAGAAAAGACTGAAAGCAGTGTCGCGCTTTGCGCTAAGCTGGGGATTGTCGTACAGATTACCCACAAGCACTTGCAAGTTGCCTTTGAACAAGCCTGTGCCACAAGATATCAGCGCCAAAGCACCAAACATCATGGCCTTACCCGACATATCTGCAGCAGTGGGTATGGCCAACAGCACATAACCAAAAAACATAATGGTGATACCCGAGGTTACCATCTTGCCATAACCAAACTTATCGGCTAAAATTCCACCGATGAGTGGCATGAAATAGACAAACCCTAGGAAACCGGCAAAGATGGTAGACGTCTCCGTTGCGGTGTAACCAAACTTCGCTTGTAAGAAGAGTGTAAAGATGGCAAGCATCGTGTAATAACCAAAGCGCTCGCCCGTATTGGCTAATGCCAATGCATAAAGTCCTTTCGGTTGACCTTCAAACATAATCGTTAATTTTTAGTTTTTAATAAATGATATTTTTAGTAATTGTATTTTTCTGTGGAAAGTGTGGGTGTTTAGCCATGGCTTGAGCGGTGTCCACCCTACTTTACTTGGCCGTGCGGGTCAAATCGAACAAATAAGCCATCTTCACAACAATGTTTCCAAAGTTGGAACGCCCGAAATAGTCGCGCTTACTTTCGCCAAAGATACTACCTAAACCATAATAATAGCGCCCTTCAAGAAGAAAATGGCCAACTCGTGGCACACTATATTCAACCCCCAAGCCTGCTGCGATGCCGTAATCAAACTTATGTTCAACGGCCATCGACTCTTGTTCTATCACCTTATTGGCTCTATCTGAAAGGTTTCTCGTGGCTGGGTCGTAATTGCTTTGCGTGCTTTCGCTAAGATAAATCCCCATTTGCGGACCCAATTGGAAGAAGAACTGAGCACCGCGGGTTTCTCGTCCCCAAGCCAAATGTGCAAAAATAGGTACTTGCACATAGTTTATCGTGCGACTATATTCCTCTGCCAGTCCTGTACTGCTATTCACTACTGCATTGCCTAGCAAGTCTTTTATATCTTGTTTCCAGCCAAGGGCGGCATAATTCACCTCGGCATAGATGCTACAGATAGTATTGAAGTATTTTTCGGACACATAACGAAAAGACAAACCACCTGTTATGCCGCTGTGGTAACCTTGGTCTACGCGCGGACTGAAGCCCACATTACTAAGCACGTATCCGCCGTTAAAACCAATAGAGAAGTTGTTGCGGTATGCTCCTATCTGAGCCTTGCATATTAAAGAGGTACCCAAACAGATGGCAACGATGGCCAATGTTCTTATTCTCATTCGTCAATAATTGATTAGTTCTATTCTCTTACCATTGGTATAGTGCACCAACATGAAAGCTTTGTTTTGCATTCCACCTGTGCCCACACGTCTAAAGTCAAGCGGAGTTTGCACGGGAGTATATGTATTTTGCGTCTTTGTGCCATTAAAAGCCTTGCCATATTTATGCACACCACGTATAAAGAATTGCGCATGGTCGTATCCCATCAACGCAAACTTTGGCAGGGCATACAGCGTTTCCAATCCAAACCAACGACGATAACCATTCTCTATATTTTGCGTTCTTGCCGAAACTGGGTTGTAATAGAAAGTGGATGGAATGTGGGTATTGAAAGTAAAAAAGTTGTCAAGATTGTTTCGTGTATACATTAGCCACTCGGTGTAACCGAAAAGCGACACAACTATACCTGGATTACTAGCCACTAGTCCTTTAAGTTTAGCCATGGCCACCGACAATTCTGGCGAACGGCCTGTGTTGAGCACAACAATATTGGGCTGAGTACGACTAAACGCCTTGGCAAATAGTTCCTCGCTCGACTTCAAATTGGTAATGCTATACGATACACCGCGATTATTTAGGCGATTGCGTAAGCCGAAAGTAAAAATACCTTTCTTACTCGTCGAGTCGTTACAGTCGATAAATACAGGGTGTTGATTACCAAAACGCTCTAAAAAAGCATCTATCGAGGCATTATTTATCTCGTCTGCCGATTGGTAAATCTGAAATATCTCTGTGTTACGGCTCACTTCGTCGCCCCATATAGAGAAGGGGATAACCAATTTAATGCCAGCACTCTTACAAAAATCTGATAGCGGCTTCACCTGCTTGGTGTACAATGGACCAAAAATAATATCGCAATTACGTAAGCCTGATTCTTGAAGTGTGGCGCGAATATCTCCATCAATGGGCACGTTCCAAGCACGAATATCTATAGAATAACCCATTTGTTTTAAACTATCGCATCCCATCAAGAAACCACGATAATATTCTGTAGCACGTTTACCGTCGCCATCCACATCATGTAATGGCAACACTACGCCCACCCTAATGGTTTTACCCACTGGGTTTTGCACTGCTTTTGGTGCTGTTTGCGTCTGTACAGCAGTTGAAGGTTGTGCCGTTGCTGTCTTTGGAGCAGTGTTCGAAGGGTAAGGAATGAAGATATAATCGCCTTTTTTCAGTTCGTACCCCGCCACTTTCATCTCTGGATTGGCATTGATAAGTTCTTCAACAGTAAGTCCAAAGTTTTTAGCGATACCAAAGATGGTGTCTTTTTTCTTCACCTGATACATGTCGCGCCACTTCAAATTTTGCGCCATTACAGTGGCGCAAACAAATACTGCGAACAGCATTAACAGGTATCTAAGAATTGCTTTTGTCATTGTTCTTCCAATAATTGGTTACTGCAAAGATAACGATTTTGTAAGAATGAACAATGAATTTTAAAATTAATTGCAGACTATTCTACATTTCTGACACGCATATTGCCTATAAAGCCTTTAAGAAATGGCAATTATCCATCAATATATAACCTTAATTTTTGCTTTCACCAGTCTTTTTTCTATTACCAAAAGCTTCTAACAGCTAACTTTTTCACTCATTAATTTAAATCATTACGAATCATCAAAATGTTAAATAATTAGATATATTTTACAAAACACACTCTCCGAACCAAGTCATTCTAGCAAAAACAAATGCCCAAAAGCATGCATTCTGCCACAATTAAGCCCTTGGAGCATTAATTTTTCAAGCCATTTTTCAACCTAAAACCTGCAATTTGCACCATTTTGCCTCTCTAGTTGTGCTTTAGCTCTCTGTTTTTCACTGCCTAAAAAACCGCTTTTTCATGCTAAATAGCAGAAAAATAAGAGCGTTTTACCTTCAAAGTGTATAAGTTTATGCTACTCGAAATGAAGCAAAACACATTATCAATGTCCTAAATATAGCATCTAAACTCGCGTTTTGCTGCATTTAGCATTGCGTTTTGTAGGAGATAGCATTGCGTTTAGCACGAGTTAGCACTGCGTTTAGTAGGAGTTAGCACTGCGTTTTGCTGCATTTAGCAAGCCTTTTTGCTACAAATAGCCCCAAAATATATAAAAAAGACTGTTGTTTTCAACAAAAAGCCCACTTATCACCTTAAGCCTTCTAACCCCATTTTTACCGAAACAAACCTCCGCGAGAATTGATTATTTGCAAGCGAACGAGCAATTGATGAAGAAAAAGTGACTCACAATGTTAAAATCCTTACTTAATATTTTACAATCTCTCAATATCAAGTATTCATAGTAATAAGTCTGGCATCAAATTCGTCGATTTCCTCGAAACAATAAGAATAAAAGTGCAATCCATTAAAACAGATAGCAAACTAAATATTTCCACCTTCGATACACATAACTCAAAAGCCACATAATCTAACTATTCAATTAATACGGAGTTAAAACCCAATCAATTCATCATTACACCTAGGCAATAGTTGAAATCCGCGCTATATTTTCTGTACAACTTACGTTTACTTAACTACATTTTTACTATAAATAGCAGGTTAACAAATAGCCCACCATCACTTCAAGAATAAAAACAGCATTAAAACAATCAAACAAAAACTGTATCGCCCCTAAACCCTTTAGATGGGTGAAGTGCATATTTCCATGAAAATCAGCAAAAAAGGGCAAACGTTCACCACAAAACAAACCTATTACTAAACGTTTGACGAAAGATAACCACACCACCGCAACCCATCATCACATATTTGGAGCGATATAAAAGCCAATAAAGAAACCGAAACTATACCAAGACAGCATATCTAAAAATTCAAATGCTCTACATCGCTACACCTTATTATATATAAGGACTACCAATAAACACCATCTTATCCATCTGTATAACCTCAACAATGAATAAAAAAACACCCCGTAAGTCATCAACACACAATCAATTTATCAAAAAAAGAAGCACAAATATTTTATGTTATTTTTTACATTACAGCAAAATCCCGCCTAATTCCATGGTCAAAATTGCGTATTTTCTAGATTTTTACAGAACTCTTTCATAAATCGACAATATTTTTTTAATTTTTTTCGACTTTTTATTTGACGGTTCAAATATTATGTTTAATTTTGCGATGTGTTTTAGAACCACAACCCTCTAGCACAAGAAAGTTCAAAACGTTATCAATTAACACTCAATAATTATAAATTATATGAATATAACAACGTTAGAATACAAAATAAAAATTAAACACGAAAATTCGTGTTAATAAAGAGCAACCCCTAACTTAGAAATGGAATTTTCAAAGAAAATCTCTACTCAAAGTAAAGGATAAAACAGATAACTCTTTTAAACAATATTTAATATACCATACAAAAGACAAGAATATTTCCAAATAATATACATATATATCGAAACCATGAAAACAAAGGCAATGTTTCCCAACCTATGTGTTTGGCCTATTCAACATCAAAATACCATTACACATCCTTGAAGCGCTACGCGCAGAAGCAACCTTAATACGCCATGAACATGCACAAAGTTAGTTCACATCACAATGATGGGTAAAACAAAAACGCCTGAAGCCTCGAGATGGGTTATTCAAAACGCCACGTTTAGGAACGATGCGCTTTGAATCCCATCCGGCCGAGGCATCAAAAACAACACACCAAACGAGCAAACAAAGCTCTACAAACTTGTCGTTAACAACTATAACATATACCTCTCGCTAACTGGAGAACATCAGGCTCTTAAAAGCAACAGCCAAAAACATCAGGTTAGGCAATGCAAGACAAAACACTCACACCAGTAGCGAAAGACATTGAGGCAGCAAAAACTAACATAACCCATGCAGCCTCACTTGAATAGAACTCGTTTTTATCAATCAATAATACTTCATAGCTTAATAAAAAGGCAGACTGATGAGACATCAGCCTGCCTTTGTTTTACGCCTAGTTAACCGCATAGTTTTAAGAGATTTATTAGATTTCGGCGCATAGCGCGTAATATATGATAAAAAATACGTAATTTTGCAGTGCATGAACTTTTTAGAATCATTGAAACAACTAAAGGCATTTGCCCGCCAAGACGGTGCCATTTTGGCATTGGTATGGATAGTGTCGTTCCTCTTCACCATGCTGCTACCTCAGTCGGCGATGGGGAATATCCTTACATTCTCCACACCATTCGTTGTAACTTGGCGTTTGCGAACCTTTCGCGACTACGCTCTCGATGGACAAATATCCTATCGTCGAGCTTTGGCCTACTCATGGTACACATTTGTCTATGCCTCACTTATCTTTGCTTTAGCGCAATATCTCTACATTCGCTTCTACGACTCGATATCGCTCGTAACAATGATGAGCAACTCGATAAAAGCCTTTGGTGCTACATATGAGCAAATGGGCATTAACGAAACCCAGATGCAAGAGTCGGCAAAACTTCTCACCTCGCTCACTCCTATGGAGCTTACGTTTCTATTCTTCACCCAAAACGTCTTTATAGGCTGTATTCTGAGCCTCATAACTGCTGCATTTGGAATGAAACGATCACGATAAACAAGCAAAGTCTTAACGCCGCTTGGAACAAAAACGCCCAACAACTTCTACGCATGGTGGGGTATTACCAAGAGCACAAAAGCCAACAAGGCAGGTATCAAGATTGTAAAAGCTTCAAAGAGAGACAACAGAGAAAGCAAGCTATGGTAAGAAATGCCATTAGCCCAATTAAGAGAATAACAACGATTAATCAACATAACTAATAAGACAACACAAACAAAAATGGACATTTCTGTAGTTATACCCCTATACAACGAAGACGAATCACTACCCGAACTCTATGCATGGATTGAGCGAGTGATGAACGATAACCACTTTTCATTCGAAGTGATTTTCGTCAACGATGGTTCTACCGATCGTTCTTGGGAAGTGATTGAAGAACTAAGCAAGCAGTCTGAACACGTTCGGGGAATAAAGTTCAGACGCAACTATGGTAAAAGTCCCGCTCTCTACTGTGGGTTCAAAGAGGCCAAAGGCAACGTGGTAATAACCATGGATGCCGACTTACAGGACTCGCCCGACGAAATACCCGAACTCTACCGCATGATAATGGAAGAGAAATACGACCTTGTCTCGGGCTATAAACAAAAACGCTACGACCCACTTTCAAAAACCATTCCCACCAAATTATTCAATGCCACGGCAAGAAAAATTAGCGGAATAAAAAACCTTCACGACTTTAATTGCGGACTAAAAGCCTATCGCAAGGCGGTGGTGAAGAACATCGAGGTATATGGCGAAATGCATCGCTACATCCCCTATCTTGCAAAAAATGCAGGGTTTGGTAGAATTGGAGAAAAGGTGGTGCAACATCAGGCTCGTAAATATGGCAGTTCTAAATTTGGACTCAATCGTTTTTTCAATGGTTATCTAGACCTTATCACACTTTGGTTTCTCAGTAATTTCGGAAAAAAACCCATGCATGTATTTGGGCTTTTGGGCTCGCTGATGTTTCTGTTGGGCTTTATCGCCACCTGTTTGTTGGGTGTCGACAAGTTATATTGCCTCGCACAAGGCATTCCACAACGACTCATAACCGACTCGCCCTATTTTTATCTCTCGTTAACAACAATGATGATAGGCACACAACTATTTCTTGCTGGATTCCTGGGCGACCTCATCAGTCGCAATTCGCCAGGAAGAAACGACTATCAAATAGAGGAGGAAATAAGATGCGGAGAATAATTCCACTACTCGTAATAACCATTGCGCTACTGGCTGCTTGCTCGTCTATTGACTGTCCGTTCAACAATACGGTTTATTCACAATACACTTTAGCTAAAGGCAATAGCCTTAATCCCGACACACTAAGCGACACGCTCACCATTTTCACAAAGCGCAGCAACGGACAAGACACCATTATATATAACAAAGGTGTAAAGACAACACAACTAAACCTTCCAATGAGCTATACGCGCAATGAAGATGTGCTGGTGTTTCAGCTAAAAGACACCCTGGGAAACATTGTGCACGACACCATCAAAGTGAGCAAAACAAATACGCCACACTTCGAGTCAGTAGATTGTGACATGACTTATTTTCACACAATAACGGCAGTTAGCACATCTAAACATGCCATCGACTCTGTTGTTCTCATCAACCCAAACGTTACATATGACACTTCTTCGCCACATTTCCGCATCCACTTTAAGAGCGGCCACTAGTGTTTTGCTATCCTTTGGTGCTTTGACAACCAGTGCACAGATACTTAAGCCCAAAACTCAAAGCCCCGACACCACCCGCTTTTTCCGTGGCCTTCAGGTCATGGCAGATGTGGTTGGCCCAATACAATTGGCCGTCAGCGACTACGGACAATATGAGGCAGCGCTGCGAATAAACTTCAAAGACAGGTATTTTCCTGTGTTTGAGGTGGGTTATGGCAGTGCCAACCACGAAGACGACCCGGTAACTCACGTGATGTACAAAACAGCTGCACCATATGGCAAGGTGGGTTTTGACTACAACATCATGAAAAATAAACATGATGTCTATCGTGTATACGTAGGAGCAAGATATGCTTTCACCTCATTCAAATACGATGTAGGCAGCTCTGTACTAAACGATCCCGTTTGGCAAGACCACGCTACCATACAGATTAACAATGCATCAGCCCACTGCCATTGGGCAGAATTGGTGTTCGCAGTCGACGCAAAGATTTGGGGGCCGCTGCATTTAGGATGGTCGGCCCGATATAGGCGCCGCCTGGCACACAACGATGGCGATGCAGGAAACGTGTGGTACGTGCCAGGATTTGGGAAAACAGGCACATCCCGACTGGGTGCCACATTCAACATCATCATCACCTTATAACAATTTCGATGCATGCACACGGCCACACGCCATTCTTTTACGTCCCCCGACAACGTGCATACCAATATTATATAGGCTGCATAAAAAGAGTATGCCAGCAAAACTCAAGATAACAAGACTCTAAACAAACAAATGAACACTCCAAATAGAAAACGCCGCCTGCTTTGGCAGATTCCATTTCTGTTGCTGCTTATAATAGGCACTATCTACATCATCAAGCAACAACAAGATACACCCTATCAACACGATAGCGGAACAGTGTTTGGCACCACATACAGCATTATTTATCAAAGCAATGATAATTTGAATAAAGAAATTATGGCCGCACTTAACGAGGTAGACCAATCCATGTCTACTTTCAACAAAGGTTCGGTTATCTCTAAAATTAATCGTAACGAACAGGTGCAACCCGACAAGATGTTCGCAGACGTATTTCAATTGGCCGAAAAAATATCCAACGAAACCAATGGAGCGTTTGATGTAACCGTGGCTCCACTTGTCAACGCTTGGGGATTTGGCTTTAAAAGCGGTGTTCGCCCCACCCCACATGCCATCGACAGCATAAAGCAATTTATTGGTTATAAAAAAGTGTCTTACGTGGATGGGCGCATCAAAAAGAAAGACCCACGCCTGATGCTCGACTTCAGCGCAATCGCCAAAGGCTATGGTAGCGATGTTGTTGCAAGTTTGCTAAAACGCAAAGGAATAGAAAACTTTATGGTAGAAATTGGTGGAGAAATCGTTACACGTGGCATTAGCGAAAAACGACTGCCTTGGAAAGTGGGCGTAACCAAACCCTCTGACGATTCGTTAAACGTAAATCAAGAGTTACAAACCATCTTAAACGTTACAAATAAGGCCATGGCCACAAGTGGCAATTACCGCAAGTTCTATTATAAAAACGGTAAAAAATATGCTCACACCATCGACCCTATGACGGGGTATCCTGTACAACACAATATCCTTTCATCTACCGTACTGGCTAGTAACTGCGCCGAAGCCGATGCATACGCCACTGCCTTTATGGTGCTAGGACTGGAAAAGGCACAAAAAGTGTTAGACCAACATCCCGAACTAATGGCCTATTTCATTTATTCGGATAAAGATGGCAAAAATGCAGTGTGGTTCTCTTCATCGCTAAAAGATAAGATACAAAAATAAGTGTAGCCTTTGTAGCTGCTACAGTAGGCATTACATAAACCAAAAACACCGTATAAGCACAGATGCAACACATGCCTCTTTATGCCAAGCTGATAGAGTTGCCCATGTTTCAAGGCATGAGCACAGACGACCTTGTTGCTGTACTGGGGCAAACAAGGTTTGACTTTGCACAAAAAAAAGCCGAAGAAACAATTGCAAAAGCAGGAAACGAATGTACACACCTTTGTTTTTTACTTAACGGAAAAATGCAAGTTGCATCGCAAGCCGATGACAATAGCTACACATTTATCGAAGAAATTGATGCTCCATATATTCTTCAGCCCGAAAATCTCTTTGGTATATCGCCCCGTTACACCCGCACCTTCATCGCTCAGTCAACATGTAGCCTACTGCTTCTAAGCAAAAGCGAGGTGTTAAGGCTAACCGACGACTTTATAATTTTTAAGTTTAACCTGCTTAACACCATCTCAACACAAGCCCAAAAAGCAGCTAGACAGCCTTGGAGACACTGCCGTTCGCCTCTACTACATCGCATTGCACGCTTCTTCATAGTTCATTGTCTGCACCCAGCAGGCAAAAAGCTAGTGCATATCAAGATGGAAAAACTTGCAAACGAGATGAACGACAGCCGCCTTAATGTATCAAGGGCACTCAACCATATGCAGAGTCAAGGTCTTATAGAATTAAAACGAGGACGAATTGCCATTCCCATGCTTGAGAAATTAGTAACCGAATGGGGATAACCCCCACTCAGCAACATCATTCGCATGCCAATTAACTTCAATAAATGCAACTCTTGCTGCAACTTTACATCCTATTTTGGCGTAAATATGCAGCAAATCGCGCACAAATCGAATAAATTATCTTAACTTTGTAGCTTCAAAGAAATTACATCAACATCAGAATGACAAGAACAAACAATTTGGTAGATACCATTATTAAAGGAATACAAGAGAAAAAAGGCAGCAAAATCGTTGTAGCCGACTTAAAAGGAATTGAGGGAGCAATAACCAATTATTTCGTTATATGCCAAGGAAACTCGCCCACACAGGTTGAAGCTATTGCCGAATCTATTGGCGATACAGTGCGCAAAGAACTTAAAGACAAGCCTACCAGCGCAGTAGGGCTAGGTCTAAACCAATGGGTGGCCATTGATTTTGTAGACGTTATTGTGCATGTTTTCTTGCCCGAGACACGTGCATTCTACGATATTGAACATCTTTGGGCCGACGCAAAACTCACCCACCTCACTGACATAGATTAAAATTGGCACAACGTTTGATAGAATGTTCGTGTCACCAACAATTGAATTATGAGTAATAAACAACCGCACAACAATAAACAGCCCAAGATGCCCCGCTTTAATATGAACTGGATTTATGGGCTGATAATCATTGCGCTGGGGCTTCTCTTCTTCACAGGAGGAGGCAACATGATGGCAGGAAGCGTAAAACAAGAGGCCACATACACCAAGTTTCAGGAGTATGTGAATAAAGGTTACGCCAATAATGTGGTGGTAAACACCGAACAAAAAACGCTTAAAATGTTTGTCAAACCCGAAAACACACGCGATGTTTTTGGTAAAGACCCGAAACAATTGGGCGAAAAACCATATGTTAGCGTGCAAATTGGCTCGATAGACGAACTTGAGAAATACCTCACCGATGCCCAAAAAGCAGCTAAGATAAAAGACTTTGCCTTCGATAACGATAAGGGCGGACACTTCACCGACATCCTTATTCAAATCGTTCCATTCGTTTTGCTCATCGCCATTTGGATTTTCATCATGAGAAGAATGGGCAGTGGCGGAGCTGGTGGTGGTTCGGGCGTTTTCAATGTTGGCAAAAGCAAAGCCAAAATGTACGAAAAGGGAAACGAAATTGGCATCACATTTAAAGACGTTGCAGGACAAGAAGGAGCTAAACAAGAGGTGCAAGAGATTGTGGAATTTCTTAAAAGTCCACAAAAATATACCGACCTAGGTGGTAAAATTCCCAAGGGAGCGCTGCTTGTTGGCCCTCCGGGAACTGGTAAAACTCTTTTGGCCAAAGCCGTTGCTGGCGAAGCTGGCGTTCCTTTCTTCTCTATGAGTGGCTCAGACTTTGTTGAAATGTTCGTAGGTGTGGGTGCTAGCCGCGTTCGCGACCTTTTCCATCAAGCCAAAGAAAAGTCGCCATGCATCATCTTCATCGATGAAATTGATGCCGTGGGACGTGCGAGAAGCAAAAATCCCTCGATGGGCGGAAACGATGAACGAGAGAACACCCTTAACGCGCTACTCACTGAAATGGACGGATTTGGCACAAACAGTGGTGTTATCATCCTAGCTGCCACCAACCGAGCCGACATGCTAGACAGCGCACTACTAAGAGCAGGGCGTTTTGACAGACAAATAAACGTAGACCTGCCCGACCTGCCCGAACGTAAAGAGATTTTCCAAGTTCACCTTCGCCCTGTTAAGGTGGACGAGACCGTAGACATCGACTTCCTGTCTCGCCAAACTCCAGGCTTCTCGGGCGCTGATATAGCCAACGTTTGTAACGAGGCTGCACTGATAGCTGCACGACACAATAGCAGTGCTGTAGGAAAACAAGACTTCCTTGACGCAGTTGACCGTATCATCGGTGGTTTAGAGAAGAAAACAAAGATAATGACTGCTGCCGAGAAGCGAACCATCGCCCTACACGAGGCTGGACATGCCACCGTGTCTTGGTTCTGTGAGCATGCCGACCCATTGGTTAAAGTGTCTATTGTGCCTCGCGGACGTGCTTTAGGTGCAGCATGGTATCTACCCGAAGAGCGACAAATCACCACTAAAGAGCAAATGCTCGATGAAATGTGTGCACTGATGGGCGGACGAGCTGCAGAAGAACTCTTCACCGGACATATCTCAACAGGAGCAATGAACGACTTGGAGCGAGCCACAAAAAGTGCCTATGGCATGGTGGCCTACGCTGGTATGAGCGACAAAATACCCAACATCAGCTTCTACAACAACCAAGAATACCAGTTCCAAAAACCTTATTCGGAAACTACAGCGAAGATTATCGACGACGAAGTGATGAAGATGGTTAACGAACAATACAACCGCGCTAAACAGATATTACAAGAAAATAGCGAAGGACATAAAAAACTGGCCGACCTACTAATATCGCGCGAGGTGATATTCGCCGAAGATGTGGAAGAAATTTTCGGCAAACGTCCTTGGGTTAGTCGTTCCGAAGAAATTATGGAAGACAACACACCTAAGTTGGAAGACATGCCCGACGAGGTGAAAGCGGCCGAAGAAGAACACCGCAGGTCGCAAGGACTTTAACAAATAATTTGCTTGTCGCCATTCGTTTGCCCTTTTAACAGGGCTAGCGAATGGCGGTGCGCTGTTATCATCGCCCACTTTGCCACACACACGCAATATTTTGCCCATATGGCATAACTGGTGAACATACCTAGCGCAGCAGCAAGCCCACCATTACATAACTGCGAAAAAAGAAAAGACAATGACTCCCAAGATTAAGAATTTAATAACGCGCACTATCACAGGCGTTCTTTTCGTAGCCATCATGGTTACTTGCTTCTTACGTCCCTTAGCTATGGTGTTTGTTTTCGCACTCATCACGTCGCTAACCCTTTGGGAATATGCAGGTCTAGTTAACGAAAACAAAGGCACCAGCGTTAATCGCTTTATTTCGACCGTGGCTGGAACCTACTTTTTCTTGGCTGTAGCTGGAGTAAATAGTGGTTTTATTGGCACCAATGCCGTTTTTGTGCCTTACCTTCTCACCATTGTTTATCTCTTTATCAGTGAACTTTACACCAAAGCAAACGACCCAATAAATAACTGGGCCTACACGATGTTTGGGCAGATGTACATTGCTTTGCCCCTATCTATGATAAATGTACTGGCCTTTAGGCAAGCAGGCAACGAGACCTATTTTTATTACCTGCTCCCTCTTAGTGTGTTTATCTTCCTTTGGACCAACGACACAGGCGCCTATTGTTCGGGGTCGCTCTTTGGCAAACATAAACTTTTCCCACGTATTTCGCCCGCAAAAAGCTGGGAAGGAAGTATCGGCGGGGGTATCCTTGTGCTGCTTGTTGCAGCCTTAATCGGTTATCTTGAAACCCAATCAGATGCACCAATCAACCTTTCTATCCCACAATGGTTGGGTTTAGGACTTGTTGTAGTGGTGTTTGGCACATGGGGCGACCTGGTTGAGTCGCTCTTCAAGCGCACAATAGGAATTAAAGACAGCGGCAACATCCTGCCTGGCCATGGCGGAATGCTCGACCGTTTCGATTCTTCACTCATGGCCATACCCGCTTCTGTGGTATATCTTTATTCATTAACACTAGTTCAATAATATTGTAGAGAAAGCTCTTCGGGGAGCATTCTCTCACTTATATAATATGATAGACAGTTCTGCTTTTCAAGGAAAAACGGCTGCTTACTACACCTTAGGTTGCAAATTAAACTTCTCGGAGACCTCTACCTTTGGTCAAATGCTCCAAGACATGGGCGTTAGAACGGCCAATGAGGGTGAGCCCGCCGACATTTGTCTGATTAATACATGCTCGGTTACAGAAGTGGCCGACCACAAATGCCGGCAAATTATTCACCGCATGGTGCGCCAAAATCCTGGTGCCTTTGTGGTTGTAACAGGATGCTACGCCCAACTTGAGTCTGAAAAGGTTAGCGCTATTGAAGGTGTTGACCTCGTTTTAGGTAGCAACGAAAAAGCCAACCTTATTCAATATCTCAATGATGCATGGGCCGACGGTCAACGCGGAGATACTTTGCACCGCCATTTCTCGGTAAAAACCAAAGATATTAAGACCTTTGCACCAAGCTGTAGTCGCGGTAATAGAACCCGCTATTTCCTTAAAGTGCAAGATGGTTGCGACTACTTCTGCACCTATTGCACCATCCCCTTTGCCCGTGGTTTTTCGCGTAATCCCTCTATTGCGTCGCTAATTAAGCAGGCACAAGATGCTGCCAACGAGGGTGGAAAAGAGATTGTGCTCACTGGTGTGAATGTGGGAGAGTTTAAAGGCGAGGGCGATGAGCGATTTATTCATCTGGTTAAAGCACTCGATGAAGTTGAAGGCATACAACGTTTTCGCATCAGCAGCATTGAACCCAACCTTCTTACCGACGAGCTTATCGACTATTGTGCGTCTAGCAGAGCTTTCATGCCCCACTTCCACATACCCTTGCAGAGTGGAAGCGATGAGGTTTTAAAACTAATGCATCGCCGATACGACACCGCATTGTTTGCCCATAAGGTGCAACGCATCAAGGAACGCATACCCAATGCCTTTATCGGTGTAGACGTAATGGTGGGATCGCGCGGCGAAGAAGAGGCCTATTTCGACGAATGTTATAACTTCTTGAAATCATTAGATATTAGTCAACTTCATGTCTTTCCTTACAGCGAACGCCCTGGAACGGCTGCCCTTCGCATTCCCCATGTGGTTAGCGATGCCGAGAAACGTCGTCGAAGCAAGCTACTTTTGGAGCTATCTGACGAAAAGTTGGAAGCTTTCTACGCCTCCCAGATAGGCACACAAAGCGAAGTTCTCTTCGAAAAATCGGCCAAAGGTAGAGCTATGCATGGCTTCACCCCCAACTATGTGCGTGTAGAATTGCCCGCATCACTAGCCAAAGAAGAGTTTGACAATCAGGTGTTGCCCGTTAAACTTACCCAATTTAACCACAACAAGACGGCCGTTAAGGTAGAATTAATATAATACATTCAACATAAGAAGAGACTCATGGACAAGATTGCAATCGTTATTCTCAACTGGAACGGGCAAAAAATGTTAGCTCAATATCTGCCATCCGTTATGCGACACTCGAATAATGATGCCGTGGTTTACGTTGCCGACAATGCCTCGACAGATAATTCGCTTGACTATCTTGCCCAACATTTCCCACATTGCCGCACCATTGTGCTAGAAAAGAACTGGGGTTTTGCCGAGGGGTACAACAAAGCTTTGGCCCAAGTTGAAGCCGAATATTATGTGTTGCTCAATTCAGACGTTGAAGTAACTCATCAATGGTTAACCCCATTGATAGAAGAAATGGATGCTCACCCCTCAACAGCAGCCTGTCAACCCAAACTTTTAGCCATGCACGATAAGGAATCCTTTGAATATGCAGGTGCCTCGGGCGGCTTTATCGACTGCTTGGGATACCCCTATTGTCGAGGAAGAATATTCGACCACGTGGAGAAAGACAACGGACAATATAATTACCGACAAGAGATACACTGGGCAACAGGTGCTTGCCTAGTGGTAAGAGCCAAAGACTACTGGGCCGCAGGAGGTCTTGACGCAAGATTTTTTGCTCATAACGAGGAGATAGACCTTTGTTGGCGTCTTAGGCTTATGGGCAAAAAAATATACTGCATACCCGAAAGTGCAGTGTTTCATGTGGGTGGTGGCACGTTGCCAAAGGTAAATCCCATGAAAACTTATCTTAATTTTCGCAACAATCTCACCATGCTTTATAAGAACCTTGCCTCTTCACAGATGCGTAAGGTTATGACATGGCGTTTGGTTCTTGATTATGTGGCCGCCTTGCAAACGCTTATTCTAAACAGGAACTGGGGAGACTTCAAAGCCATTCTTAAGGCGCGCCACGACTTTAATGCTTGGAAACACAGCTTTGACGCAACTCGTGGAGAGATTCAAAACACAAAAACGATTAACACCGATAATCCCAATAGCCACTTTTCGATATTATGGCAATACTATGTCAAGGGTAAACGCACCTTCGATATGCTACCGCAGAATTAGTCTATGGGTGTTATGCACAATCAATAAAACACACCTTTCAGTGAAACATACGCATAAACAGCCTCACCTACTCAATGCTCTCCACATTGTTCATAGCCATATAATAAGCAAGAAGAAAATAAACACCTTGCTTAATATTATTCTTCACAAAGCAACAATCAAAGAAAAATCGCCACTTTGTTAAATCTAGCCATTTAACAAGTTAATAACATCAGAAACACAAGCCTTTGTTATACAACAGAAGCCATAAAACTAGCGCATAAATTCATGATTTAAAAGCAGCAACACACACATTCTCACCTCATAATGCAGGCATTCGGTGGTTTTGTTGTAACTTTGTAGGCTAATAATATAAATTATAATAAAGAACTATGCCCAACAAAGTAACAGTTAGCGACGCCACTTTAAGACAAGCAGCAGAAGAAGGAATGGACGCCTTTGTAGACACCTTTGTGAATGCCATCAATGCCTCGGTGGGCGGAAAACTTACTGCCGAAACGATGGCGCAGCTTAATGCTAGCCAAATAACACTTTTGGCCTATCGCATTTTGCGCGATGAGGTGATGGATGGAGGCTTCATACAGCTGATACATAACGGCTATGGTGGGTTTATTTTTCTCAACCCCTTTGCTAAAATGGTTAAACAATGGGGTATCATAGAATTGGGAAGGCTCATCAGTAAGGTGCATCCCAACTTTAAAAAATATCGCGAAGAGATTGAGAAAGATTGCACCGACGAGGAGTTTATGTCACTTTTCGAGCGCTTCCCAGTGTTTGACGACTTCGACGATAGTTTCGTTGAACACGAAGAAGAATGGACTGCAGCCATCGCCGAATACATAGACGGGCATATAGAAGAGTTTGCTGAGATTGGGTAAAGACTGCCATGAGAGGCTACTCTCGTTGCACTTGATGGCACAACCTTTGCAAAAAGCTTAAAACAAACGGCTAATGCGTGGGCTATAACCCAATAAACAAGCCACATGATGAAAGAAAGGACAAACAATGGCCAAAGAAACAGATTCGATAAGAAAGAAAAGTGCCGTGCAAATAAGAAACAAGAAGGCTTCGTTTGAATACTTCTTTGTTGAAACTTTTATGGCCGGCATCGTTCTAACAGGAACAGAAATAAAGTCTATCCGCCTGGGAAAAGCCTCGCTGGTAGACAGTTTTTGCTATATCAACAATGGCGAACTGTGGGTTAAGGGAATGAATATTTCACCCTATTTCTACGGTTCGTTCTCAAACCACGAAGCTAAACGCGATCGCAAATTGCTTCTCACAAAACGTGAGATACGCAAACTTCAAGAGGCTACCAAGCAGGTGGGATTCACCATTGTACCCACATTGGTATTCATCGACCCACACGGACGTGCAAAAGTTGATATCGCTTTGGTTCGAGGTAAGAAAGAATACGACAAGCGACAAACACTGAAAGAAAAGGAAGATCGCCGACAAATGGACAGGGCGATAAAGAGATATTAGACAGATAAGGTCTGAACACGGCACTTTGTCGCACAAGATAAAATAATAACGGCTGTTTGGTACAGCCAACACAGAATGAGTGAAACACGCCAACTGGCGCAAATGGTTAGGAAAGGTCAGCACAATGAAAATTCAGGATATAATAAAACAGCGCATCATGATTCTAGATGGTGCGCTGGGTACAATGATTCAAGACTACAATCTGGAGGAAAAAGATTTCAGAAATGTTGAATTGGCAGCACACGAGGGTCAACTAAAAGGCAACAACGACTTGCTGAATATCACCCGTCCCGACCTTATTCTCGACATTCATCGCAAGTATCTAGCTGCTGGTGCCGACTTTATTGAGACCAACACCTTTTCTTCTCAATATATATCGCAAGCCGATTACCAACTTGAACACCTATCGCGGCCCATGGCTTTACAAGGTGCAAAACTGGCCAGACAAGCTGCCGACGAGTTTAGCACCAACGAATGGCCACGCTTTGTGTGCGGTTCGGTTGGACCTACTAACAAAACCTGCTCGATGAGTCCCGACGTGAGCGATGCCGCTGCACGTGATATAACCTACGACCAACTGTTTGATGCGTACAGCGAACAGGTGGGAGCACTCATCGAAGGAGGCGTTGACGCCATCTTGATAGAAACAATCTTCGACACGCTTAACGCCAAAGCAGCCATTGATGCCTCTGTGAGCGAAATGCAAAAACAAGGTCTGGACCTGCCAATCATGCTCAGTATGACTGTGAGCGACCTAGCTGGACGAACGCTTAGCGGACAAACAATTGAGGGCTTTTTGGCTAGTATTAGCTCTTACCCCATCTTCTCGGTGGGCCTTAACTGTTCGTTTGGTGCCGACCAGATGAAACCATTCCTCAAAGAACTGGCTAATAAAGCCCCCTATTACATATCGGCCTACCCCAATGCAGGACTTCCCAACACGATGGGACAATACGATGAGACGGCAGAAAGCATGTCGCCACAGATAGCCGAATTTATAGACGAGGGCTTAGTGAACATCATTGGCGGATGTTGTGGCACCGACGATAAGTTTATAGCTAACTATGCGGCCCTTGCCAAAGGCAAAAAACCACATGTTGTTATAAACAAACCCACCACCCTCTGGCTCTCTGGATTGGAAATGCTAAACGTCACACCCGAGGTTAACTTTGTTAATGTAGGCGAACGATGCAATGTGGCTGGTAGTAAAAAGTTTCTTCGACTTATCAAGGAAGGGCAATACGATGAAGCCATAAGCATTGCGCGCAAGCAAGTTACCGATGGTGCGCTGGTGTTAGACATCAATATGGACGATGGGCTGCTTGATGCAGAAAAGGAAATGACAACCTTTCTCAACATGATTGCAGCCGAACCCGAAATAGCACGCGTGCCCATCATGATCGACTCTTCTAAATGGGAGGTAATCATGGCAGGACTTAAATGTGTGCAAGGCAAATGTATCGTTAACTCTATCTCGCTGAAAGAGGGCGAAGAGCAGTTTATAGAACATGCAAGGGCTTTAAAACGTTTTGGTGCTGCATGCGTTGTGATGTGTTTTGACGAGAAAGGACAGGCCACTACCTTTGAAAGAAGAATTGAAATTGCCGAACGTGCTTACCACATCCTTACGCAAAAGGTGGGCATGAATCCCCTTGACATCATTTTCGACCCTAACATCCTGGCCATCGCCACAGGCATTGAGGAACACGACAACTATGCCCAGGAATTTATTCGTTCGATTGCATGGATACGCAACAACCTTCCCGGCACTCATATCAGTGGCGGAGTGAGCAATCTTTCGTTCTCGTTTAGAGGCAACAACTATATTCGAGAGGCCATGCATGCCGTGTTCTTATACCATGCCATCAAAGAAGGCATGGACTTTGGTATTGTTAATCCTGCGTCGAAAATTACTTATAGCGACATACCTGTCGATGAATTGGAAATTATCGAAGACGTTATTCTCAACCTGAAACCTAATGCAGCCGAAGCTTTAATTGACTTGGCTAATAAGAAAAAGGAAGAGGAAGAACAAAGAAAGGCTGGACTAGCTGGCGGAGATACGAGCACGCTGAAAAAAGAAGAGGAAGAATGGAGAAACCTAGAACTAACAGAAAGACTGAAATATGCCTTACGTAAGGGCATTGGCGACCATCTAGACGAAGACTTGCACTTGGCTTTAGAGGTTTATCCCCATGCTGTAGACATCATCGAAGGACCGCTAATGGCTGGCATGAACGAGGTGGGCGAACTATTTGGAGCTGGTAAGATGTTTCTTCCTCAGGTGGTAAAAACGGCTCGAACAATGAAACAAGCCGTGGCCATATTGCAACCTTACATCGAGAAAGAGAAAAAAGTGGGAGCAACAAAAGCTGGTAAGGTTATCCTTGCCACTGTGAAAGGCGATGTACACGATATTGGTAAGAACATCGTGGCCGTGGTTATGGCCTGCAACAACTACGAGGTAATAGATTTAGGCGTGATGGTTCCAGCCGATCAAATTATCAAAAAAGCCATTGAAGAAAAGGCAGACATCATCGGACTAAGTGGGCTTATCACACCTTCGCTTGAAGAAATGATTAACGTGGCACAAGAGATGGAGAAGGCAGGATTGAACATTCCTATCATGATTGGTGGTGCAACCACTAGTCAACTACACGTAGCCTTAAAGATAGCACCCGTTTATGGTGGTCCGGTTGTTTGGATGAAAGACGCAAGTCAAAACTCATTAGCTGCAGCAAGACTATTAAACAAAAGCGAAGAACAGACTTACGTAAACGAGTTGAACGATAAATACGAAAGTCTTAGATCTGGTTATCAAGACAAACAACACAAACTGCTGTCGATTGAGGACGCTCGTAAGAACCGACTGAATTTGTTCGACGATTAAGTTTGCAAAACATTACATCCCATTATAGGGCTATGAGCTTTACCATGACTTTTTTAAATGAACAGTAAAGAATTGAAACAGTTCTCAATAGTACATTAGAGCCTGAACAAAAGTTGTTTAATAGTCTTCAAATTGTCTGCCTTATTCTTGTAGGTGTGGCGCGCTACTCTAAAAGAATAAGACAGAAAAGATGTTAGTATGCTAACATATCATACATCTACAATCTAAAGCTAACTGCACTCAATGCAGCAAATAGAAAGGCAGCTGAAGTAAAAAAGCAATGCCCCACCCTATTTGCCGTAAGTGTAATAAAACCAATAAGTGTTGCCATAAACACTACGAAGAACATTAAAACGTTCGGTAAAGTTTTTGTATTTACCTTCCAAATCCTGAAAATCTTGATAATCTGTCTCCATCAAATTATCTGAATAATATGCTACAGGATTAGAACGTTGGTGCATATAGAGCGTTAATGCCTCGCGATAATGCCTAGGAAGTTCATTGTTATTGGGATAATAGAGAAACACTCTTGCTGCAAATTTATCTAACTGTCTGTCTAACAAGTAACCACACAGCATATAATCGTAAGCCGGTTTGGTGAGTTTATGTTCCTCGGCCCACTTCTCTAGCGCCCCCTGTGTGATATATTCGTCGTGTGGAGTGACTATAACAAATAGCGAATCGAGTGTTTTCGCATTGAGCGAAAGCCATTTCACGGTCTTATCGTTGGGCATCATTGCCTGTGAAGTACCCACCAATGAATAGTCAAAAAGATGTTCGCCCAGTACTCCCTCGCTGGCTAAGGCCAGTGCACGCAATGAAGTGAGTGCAGAATCGGTTTCCAAATCACGTTTCCCCACCTCCAAAGCCTTCTCATATTGTCTGTTTTTAATTAGCGCTTCCATCACAAGGCGTCGATGAAGTATACCCTTCACAGCTCCACCATAAGCAGTGACAAACATCAACAAGACCATAAACCACATAGACAAGTAAGGGTAATCAGACATGTTCTCTTCTTCGTGAGTGGTTTGTTGGCGCTTAATGCAGAACAACAATAGGCAAAGAGCCACCACTACAAGTGCTACCGACACACACAGCCCTGGTAAAAATGCTGAGAAGGGAGCAACGCCAGTAAAGGCAGATAGCAACATAAGCAAAAGGAACGAGGGGACATAAGAGGCCACAAGCAACCTTTTCGACCTTCCCAAAAGCACAAACACGCCTAATTGAAGCAGTACAAGCGAACCAGTAATGAGCAAACCAACCACCCAACGATTAAGGTAGAGTGGCACTCCCCCAGTGAGACGATGCACCCTCAACGCCAATTCTTGCGCCAGATAAAAGCAAGTATAAGCGATGCTGTAGAGAAAAAAGAGAATGGAGCACAATGCCCTAAAGAGCAGCGCCCCATTCTTTTGTAGTGAAATATCCATTTAGTTTTTTCTTAATACGACTGCCGAACGAGCCGGTATGTATAGCTTGAGCCACTCTTTGCGGTCGGCTACATACAGCGGATCGTAATTGGTAAAGTGTGTTACCTCATCATCGGCCAGATTATTACCACCAAACTCGCTGGCATCTGTATTCAACACCACATTATATGCTCCCGTTGGAACAAGGAAACCATAGTCTGTGTACGAGGTTGTAGGACTGAAATTAAACACAAAAATCAAGTCGCCACGCATAAAAGCCAGAACCTGGTCGCCATCATTATGCCAGATTTCTTGCACAGGTGTTTTGATAAAGTCTTTTTGACTTTTAATTACCTTGAGCATTTGCTTATCAAAATCGCCTAAATAGTGGTAGTCTAGTTCTTTATTGTCTACCAAGTTCCATTGGCGACGCGCATATTTATAACTCCACCCGTTGCCTTCGCGAGGAAAATCTATCCACTCTGGATGCCCAAACTCATTACCCATGAAGTTGAGATACCCACCATTGATGGCCGCAGCAGTAACAAGTCTTATCATCTTATGCAATGCAATGCCACGATGAGCCACATCGTTCTCGTCTCCTTTTTTGAAATGCCAATACATATCAGCATCTATTAAACGAAACACAATGGTTTTATCGCCCACTAAAGCCTGGTCGTGACTTTCGCAATACGAGATTGTACGTTCATCAGAACGGCGATTTTTTACTTCCCAAAAGATAGAACTAGGCTTCCAATTCTCGTCAGATAATTCTTTAATGGTCTTAATCCAGAAATCAGGAATATTCATTGCCATACGGTAATCAAATCCATAACCGCCGTCGTCGATGCGTGCAGCCAATCCAGGCATACCGCTAACTTCCTCGGCAATGGTGATAGCCTTGGGATTTACTTCGTGAATTAGCTTGTTGGCCAACGTGAGATAACAAATGGCGTTATCGTCTTGATGTCCGTTAAAATAGTCGCCGTAGTTGGTAAATGCTTCACCTAAGCCATGGCTATAATAAAGCATCGAAGTGACACCATCAAAACGGAATCCATCAAAATGGAACTCTTCTAACCAATATTTGCAGTTAGAAAGGAGAAAATGTATCACTTCGTCTTTGCCATAATCAAAGCAAAGCGAATCCCAAGCAGGGTGTTCGTGACGCTCTCCTGGGTAGAAGAATTGATTGGGGTCGCCAGCTAGATTACCCAACCCTTCCACTTCATTTTTCACGGCATGCGAATGAACGATGTCCATGATAACAGCCACACCATGCTTATGTGCCTCGTCAATAAGCGATTTCAAATCTTCGGGCGTACCAAAGCGCGACGAAGCAGCGAAAAAAGAACTTACATGATAGCCAAAACTTCCATAATAAGGATGTTCTTGTATAGCCATTATCTGTATGCAATTATATCCATCTTCGATGATACGCGGCAAAACAAGTTCTTTAAATTCGGTGTAAGTACCCACTTTTTCGGCATCCTGCCCCATACCAATATGGCATTCGTAAATGAGCAATGGCGAAGTATTAGGTTTAAACTTCTTTTTCGACCACGCATAAGTTTTTTCGGGTTGCCACACTTGAGCCGAAAAGATATGGGTTTGTTCGTCTTGCACCACACGGCGAGCCCATGCAGGGATACGTTCACCGCTTCCACCATTCCAATGCACATGCATTTTATAGAGTTGGCCATGGGCTATAGCCTTCTCAGAAAGGCGTAATTCCCAGTTACCAGTACCTTCAATACGTTTTGCACGATAGCGTTCGGTCTCTTGCCAATCATTAAAATCGCCAACAAGATAGATGTCTGTGGCATTGGGAGCCCATTCTCTAAACACCCAACCTTTTGACAATTTATGCAAACCATAATACTCGTGCCCATTGGCAAAGTCGGAAAGCGACTTGCGCCCATTGCTTGTTAGTTGTTTCATTTTCCACAAGTAATGGTTATGTCTACCTCTTATAGCATCCTCGTATGGTTCGAGGTAGACATCGTTTTTAACCAGCCCCATGCGAGCAGGAGCATTTTGTGGAGGCATTGCCGTTTTTTTAGAAGGCTTTTTCGCTTTCTTTGTGGGGTTAGCGTCTTTTGCTGACATAGTTAATACAATTAATATTTACGATTGCCGAGGTGGAAACAGGCTGTTGTTTAGGGGTTATCCGATGAACGCTCGGTTGCCAGTACGGCCTCATGTTGATGGTTAAACCTTTGTTCCTTTTATATTAGCTTGGCTCTTATCTCCCTTCTAGGTTATCTACAGCTATATTGTTCATCGCTATGCATCGACAAAATCGCACTAAAATGTTTTAGTGCAATGTTGCAAAGAGGTGAGAAAGAAGGCCTTTACATGTTACGTACTTTGAATATTGCCTTTTTAAATGTTGTGTATTGTGATATGCAAGGTGCGTGAGCATCTTGAGGAAAGAATATCAAAAAACCGCCTACAGGGCATGTTATGTAATGTTGCACTTGACCATTATGGTAGAACGATAAGTCTTTTTCTACAGAATAGTCTGCCGAAGGTAGTGATGCGAGTGATGCCAAGCCAAACGTTTCAGGTTGCTGAAGCGGTATTTGGATATCAATCATCTGCTGATGGCTTTCTAATACAGCCTCAGTTTTACTTTTTCCGTTTGCCATTTCAATTTTCAGCAACACGTCTTCACCTTTTATATTATAGCTACCAGGTGCAAGTTGTTCGAGTTTATTATCCCGAATAAACGCCTCCACCAAAGGGAAAAACGGGTTCAGTGCCACGTATTTTCCAAAATTCTCTAACAAGTCTAACACCATATCCTTTTCTCCTTATTTATAATTGCAGCTTATTTATTCAGGGAACAATCGTTTGGTTTTAGTCGTTAAAGCGCTTACCATTTTCGTAATGACCTTTGGCTTTCACTTGTCCGTTTCTATCTTTTTCAACAAAACGTCCATCGCGAATGCCATTGACATAGGTTCCTTCGAATCTATTTCCTGCTTTATCTTCCTCAATGGCTTTACCATGTCGTTTCCCGTCTTTGTACGAGCCTTTAAAACGCGCACCGTCGGCATAATGTATAATCACCTCTCCTTCAACCCGTCCGTTAGCAAAATTGCCTTCAAACACATCGCCGTTTTTCTTTGTTAGCTTTCCATGTCCATTCTGTCGGTCCTTCTTCCAGTCGCCAACATAAGCGTCACCGTTATTCCATACAAACGTACCCTTACCGTCTTTGTCTCCTTCTTGGAAGTGTCCAGTATAGCGATCGCCATTTGCGTATTTAAAAATGCCTTGTCCAGTGCGGTCGCCTTGTACGTAATCGCCCTCGTAAACATCACCATTTTGGAATTTATAGATACCCTTCCCGTTTTGGATATCATCGGTCCAGTTACCCACATATACATCTCCATCGGCATAACGGTTAGTACCTTTGCCCGAGCGTTGATTGTCTACCCACATGCCATTGTAGTTAGAGCCGTCGCCCCAATCAAAAAATCCCTGTCCCGACTTTTTGTCATCGTTCCAGTTACCATCATAATAAGCCCCTGTAGAGAACGTGTATCTACCTTTTCCCTGACGTTTATCATACGCCCAATTGCCTTGATACTTATCACCGTTATAATAATTCATCGTTCCCTGTCCATGCTGATGGCCTCGAAACCACAGACCAACGTATTTGTTGTTATTGGCATAATAGCAGGTTCCGTTACCATGTTGCTGATCTTGAAACCACTGCCCTTCATACCTTTTACCATCTGTAAAGGTTCGAACACCATACCCTTGGCGTTTACCTTTTACATATTCGCCTTCGTAAGTTTCACCATTGCTATACAGCGTGTTGCCCTTTCCATGTGGTTTTCCGCCAGCCATTTCGCCCTTATAAAGCCCTCCGTCTGCTGTCTCACACGAGCCAACGGTAATTTTCTGAGCAGAAACGCTCAGCGGAAAGAGGAATATTATCAGTTTAAGTATGTTATTTTTCACTGTTCTCATTTTATTGATTGTTGGAAATTCAAAATTAAGTATTTTAATTCGAACAGCAAAACGGTTTAGTAAAAATTAAGAGTAAAAATACACTCAACAATAAAGAAAATGCATGAAAAACAAGATTAGTGGACTATTGAAAAGTATAACCATCATCTTTGACCACATAATATTCGCAACAAAAACATCAAGAAAAAGATTACTTTCATTTTTTATTATTATCTTTGCAACATATATTAATAGGTGTGGAGTATAAAAAAGTGTACTCCTCTATGGCAGAAGCAGAGCAAAAGGATTATTCTTTAATGCGTGTTATCACCGTTTAGGCCATGTTCATCAATATCTAACAAGTTGCAGATGGCCGTCCGCAATACGTTGATCCCACACATTCAATTAGGCATAGGAAGTTATTATCGTCCCAAAAACGTTAAACAATTTAAGCATATGAAAGGAATTGTACTTGCAGGAGGTTCAGGTACCAGACTCTACCCCATCACAAAGGGGGTGAGTAAACAATTGATACCCATATTTGACAAACCCATGATTTACTATCCAATATCTGTTTTGATGCTTGCTGGTATCAAGGAGATATTGATTATCTCAACGCCACACGACCTTCCAGGCTTCGAACGCCTATTGGGAGATGGAAAGGACTTGGGCGTAAGGTTTGAATATGCCGAGCAACCCAGTCCCGACGGATTGGCGCAAGCGTTTATCATTGGCGAAAAATTTATCGGCAACGACACTGTTTGTCTTGTTCTGGGCGACAACATCTTTTATGGGGCTGGTTTCACGGGCATGCTTAGAGAGAGCGTTGAAGCAGCAAACAAAGGCAAAGCAACTGTGTTCGGTTATTATGTTAACGACCCCGAACGCTATGGTGTGGCCGAATTTGATGATAAAGGCAACTGCCTTAGTATTGAAGAAAAACCACAAAAACCAAAGAGCAACTATGCTGTTGTTGGATTATATTTCTATCCCAACAATGTTGTTGAGGTGGCCAAGAACATCAAACCCAGTGCAAGGGGCGAATTAGAGATAACAACTGTAAACCAAGAGTTTCTTTCAAGACAGTCGCTTAAGGTGCAAACGTTACAAAGAGGATTTGCTTGGCTCGACACTGGCACACACGACAGCCTAAGCGAAGCAAGTACCTTTATCGAAGTGATTGAAAAAAGACAAGGACAAAAGATTGCTTGCCTAGAAGAGATTGCATTGGATAACAAATGGATTAACAAGGAACAAGTAATTGCCTTGGCACAACCTATGATAAAAAACGAATACGGACAATACCTCTTGAGAATTGCCGAGATTTCGAAATAAGGGTTTTACCACATCAGAAAAATATAAAAATAACATAACCATAAGAGAGATAGGTATAAGAAAAATCAGATTGTATGGAAGAGAATATCAAAAACAACCAATTGGAAAGCGAGCAAGAGCCTGCGGGAAGGTCGCTTCTCAATTTTCAAACCATTTACATGACGCTCATCCTGAATTGGAGATGGTTTGCCTTGTCGTTAATTATTTGCCTTGGGTTGGCTAGCATCTACTTGCGATATACCACCCCTATATATCAGGCATACGCAAAACTGCTTATTAAGGAAGAGAACAACACCAGGGGAAGAAACAGTTTGCAATACAACTCTAACTTGGGCGTAGTGTCTAACTCTACGGGTATCGACAACGAAATGGAAATTTTAAAGTCGAGTTCTATCGCTATTCAGGCTGTTAAAGACCTTAAACTCTACACCACTTATATGAGTGTGGGAAAGGTTACCGACAGACTAATGTACAAAACACAGCCCATTTCTGTTGATATCGACCCCGTTCATCTCGACATGCTTAACAATTCTATCTCGCTTACCATCACTCGCGAGGGCAAGAATTACCATGTGGAGGGTACATATTACTCAACCAATGCCGAGGCTCCTGGTAAGGCATATGCCATAGACAAAACATTTACAGCCCTGCCTGCTGCACTTGGTACACAAACGGGTGTTCTTACATTTATGCCCAACTCTTCAACTCCTATGAAGGATGGCGAAAAAATGTCGGTGCGTATTAGTCCACCTAAGAACGTTGCTACTGGCTATGCTGCTGGACTTAGCATCGCGCAATCGTCTAAAAGCACGTCTATTGCCGTGCTCACCATCAACGACCAAAGTACAGAACGTGCCATTGACTACCTTAAACAATTGGCTATCTGCTATAACAGACAAGCTAACGAAGATAAAAACGAGGTTGCTGTAAGAACTGAAGAGTTTATTAATGGCAGATTGGAAAAAATTAACACCGAACTGGGAAGCACTGAAAGCCAATTAGAAAGCTATAAAAAGGCTAACAAGATGGTGGAACTGCAAATGAGTGCTAACCAAGCGCTCTCTAATAGCGACCAGTACGACCAAAAACTCGCTGAAGCTAACACGCAGATTGCTCTGCTTAACAGCATCAACGACTATATGAACCAACCTGCTAACAAATACGAGACGCTGCCCTCTAACATTGGAATCACCGACCAATCGGCCGTATCGCTCATCAACAAGTACAACGAAATTGTACTTGAACGTAACCGCTTGTTGAGAAGTGCATCGGAAAACAGCCCCACTGTTACGCCACTTACATCGCAACTCGACGACCTATCAAGCAGCATTCGCCGAGCTATGGCTCAGGCTATGCGTAGCATGGACATTCAAAGAAATGCTGTGGCTTCGCAATATGGTAAATACAACACCATGATACAACAAACTCCCGAGCAAGAAAAAACGATGAAACAAATCGGACGTCAGCTCGAAGTAAAAGCAGGTTTGTACCTGATGTTACTACAAAAGCGTGAAGAAAACTCTATTTCCTTGGCTGCTACTGCCGACAAGGGTAAGCTTATCGACGACCCTGCTGTGGTTGGAAAGGTTGCTCCTCGCACAGCTAACATCTATACAGCCGCAACAGCCATCGCTTTGGCAATACCCAGCCTTGTGCTATTCCTCATTGCTTTCTTCAGATATAAAATTGAAGGACACGAAGATGTGGCTCGCCTCACCCGTCTGCCCATTATCGCCGACGTGGCTGTTGCAAGCGAAACGGCTAAGACAAAAGCCGACATCGTGGTTCACGAGAACAAGAACAACCAGATGGAAGAAATATTCCGCTCGATGCGTACCAACGTTCAGTTTATGCTGAAAGAAGGTGAGAAGGTGGTTTCGTTCACCTCTACCATCTCGGGTGAAGGTAAAACGTTCATCGCTGCCAACCTTGCAGTATCGTTCGCTTTGCTTGGCAAGAAGGTTATCTTGGTTGGTTTGGACATTCGTAAGCCTCGCCTGGCCGAGCTGTTCGAGATAGACGACCATCGTCATGGTATCACTAACCTGCTAACCAAGTCGACAATTACTGCTGCCGACATACAAGCGCAAACGCTTCCTTCGGGTGTTAACAACAATCTTGAATTGCTCATGGCTGGTCCGATACCTCCCAACCCAGCCGAGTTGCTTACAAGAAGTTCGCTTGACGACATCATCGAACAGTTGAAACTCACTTACGACTACATCATTATCGACACTGCACCTGTGGGCCTTGTTACCGATACGCTGCAAGTGGGTAGAGTTTCTAACCTCACGATATATGTATGCCGTGCCGACTACACGCCAAAAGACAGCTTCGAATTGATTAACACCTTGAACGCAGAAAAGAAATTGCCTAACATCTGTGTTGTTGTTAACGGCATCGACTTGTCGAAGAAGAAGTATGGCTATTATTATGGCTACGGAAAGTATGGCAAATACGCTAAATATGGATACTATGGACGTTATAGTAAATATGGCCGCTACAACAATTACGGCAACTATGGTAACTATAGCAACAGCCATTACAGCAACGAAAACGACACATCAGTTAAACATTAAACAAAAAAACAACGCGGGTTTCATCGGCATCAGTCTGGTGAAACCCGCTAAATATCTAACACATGACAATAGCAGTAGATTTCGACGGCACCATTGTAGAACATCGTTATCCAGAAATTGGCGAGGAAGTTCCCTTCGCTACCGAAACGCTCAAGATGCTTATTAAAGACAGACACAAACTTATCTTATGGAGCGTAAGGGAAGGCGAATTGCTTGATGAAGCCGTAGAATGGTGCAAACAACGTGGAGTGGAGTTCTATGCCGTAAATCGTGATTATCCCGAAGAAGAAAAAGAAAACAATAACCACTTCTCAAGAAAACTTAAAGCAGACCTCTTTATAGACGACAGAAATGTTGGTGGACTGCCCGACTGGGGTGAAATCTATCGCATGGTAACAGACAACGTTACATATAAGCAGATAGTAAGAAACGCTATTAAAGCCCAAAGCAACCCCGAAAGCTATAAAAAGAAAAAACCTTGGTGGCAATTCTAAGTGGTGAAAGCCATTCGCTGCCCCAAGCTGTAGATTATTTCTAATCAACAAACAAAGCAACAATACAACGTAAGCCATGCCTTTTCGATCAACGAAATTGGCATGGCTTTATTGTTTTAAATAGTTTTGTGATAGGTATTTTCTCAACCCATTCCTATTTACAGCCTAATCGCTCATTAGTCTTAAATCCAAATCATTCGTTAGAGCAGCTTGAATTTTGTGTATTGAATAAAAAAATTGCATATCTTATCCTTGAAAGCGTGGTGCACTAGACCAAGAAAAATAAAACAAACAAGAGGCCGACTAGCAAACCAAAGACGAACTGGAAGCCATAAAAACAATATAAAACATGCGATAAACGATATAACGACCTGCGTGGGTTAAACTTTAATAAGACATTGAAAACAACAATCATAAAGTATCTAAGTAAGATAAAGCTAAGTTTATAGCAAACAGTAAGCCATAGAGTTGTTTGTGTCAACATGTTATCCCTCTTCTTCTATTTGTTAACAAAAGTAATAATACTTTACAAAACACACTCTTCATTCCCACCTATTCTAGCGAAAACAAGTGCTATAAAGCATATATTTTGCCCTTATTTTTCACCGCTTGCGCTTTATTTTACAACACTTTTGCGCGCATTACATGCATTTTGCACCATTTAGCCCTTCTATTTGCTCGTTACCCCACAATTTTTCACCGTCACAAAAACCGTTTTTTGTTGGTAAAAATCCCCTTTTTAAGCAATTTTCGACCTTAAAACTTCGCATTTTTTCAACATTTTCGGGGTGATAAGCTTCTCCGTTATCTGCAATAAGCAGCATTTAGACTTGCGTTTTGTAGGAGTTAGCACTGCGTTTTGCATGAGTTAGCATTGCGTTTTGTAGGAGATAGCACTGCGTTTTGCATGAGTTAGCAAAGCGTTTTGCTGCATTTAGCGCGCATTTTGCTGCAAATAGCCCAATATTTTACCTGAAACACGGTATATTTCATCGAAAACACAGCTTTATTACATTCATCAAGCCAACTTGATTTATATCGATTCAAACCTCAGCGAGAATCGTTTATTTGCGAGCGAGTGAGGAGTTGGCCAGAAAAAAGCCACTCATAATGTTAAAATTTATGCTAAATATTTTACATTTCGCATGTAACCAAACTCTTCCACGAGAATTAAAACAAAAGTTCATCGGGGGAACTGATAAACGTGCTTGCACCCGAACGCAATAAAAACTCCTTATCACGAAATCCCCAAAGCACACTTATACAGGGCATGTGGCAATTTTTGGCCGTTGCAATATCTACGTCACTATCGCCTATATACACAGCCCCTTCATTGGTTACACCAAGCTGTGCAAGAGCTTCTAATACGGTATCGGGTGCAGGTTTCTTATTGATACCCTCTCGTCCGCCTATCGCCACCTCCACATACTCACCGAAAAAGTGCTGACATAACTCTTGCGTGGCCTTATAAAACTTATTGCTCACCACTGCAATGTTTTTCTTTCTTCGCTTCAATTCGGCCAACATTGGCATCACTCCCGCATATGGTGCAGTGTTATCTAGTCCGTGTTCTAGGTAGTGTTGCCTAAAACATTGGTAAACATCTTCAAACTGGGGGTTGTCTAAACCATTGGGTATGGCTCGTTCCATCAGTTTTTTTACTCCATTACCCACAAACATACACACCTCGTCAATAGTGCGTCGGGGCATACCATACTGTTGCAAAGCGTAATTACAGCTCGTAGCTAGGTCGGTTAAGGTGTCTAACAACGTGCCGTCTAAGTCAAATATATAGGTGGAATATTCCTTCATCATATCTTTATCTCTTAATATTATTATCCTAAAAAAGCATAGCCCTTAAGATGCATGAATAGATAGTTAACCGTTGCTATTACGCAACAAGCATGTGTAATAAGGTGGTGCAAAGATATAAAAATATGCTTAGCTCGCCACAGATGTTGTTTAAAATCATTACCTTTGCAGTGAAATAAATACGAACAACAATGAAACACAACTGTGCAAAGAGATATCTCATCCCTGCGGGCATCTGTTTGCTCGTTATTATGGGCATATTCTATTATTATTTTTTCTCGGCCATGCTGCCATCTGGCAGCAGCACGCAATACGTATACATTGATAACGACGACAATATCGACTCGGTGTATGCTAAATTGCAACCTCTTAGCGAGGCGCAAGCCCTTAATGGCTTTCGCACACTTACCCGTCACAGTTCGTATGGCGAACACATTAAATCTGGGCGCTATGCCATAAAACCCGGGCAAGGAGCATTCACGGTGTTTAGACACATGAAGAACGGCATGCAAGAACCTGTAAATCTCACCATTCCCAGCGTAAGAACGCTGGATAGACTATCTGTAGAGGTGAGCAAACGTTTGCTAATGGACAGCACTCAACTGCTACAGGCCCTACGCGACCCTAAAGTTTGTGCCCGATATGGATACGACACGGCTACCATCCAATGCTTGTTCATCCCCAACACCTATGATGTATATTGGAATATATCAGTGGACAAACTGCTTGACCGCATGCAGAAAGAAAGCAAAAACTTTTGGAATGTGGACCGCACCGTTAGAGCCAACGAACTAAAATTATCGCCAGTGCAAGTGATTACGCTTGCTAGCATCGTTGACGAAGAGACGGCTAACAACGCCGAAAAACCCATGGTGGCAGGCATGTACTACAACAGATTGATGTTGAGAAATGCCGAATATCCTAAAGGTATGCCACTTCAAGCCGACCCTACCATTAAATATGCGTGGCAACAATTTGCACTCAAGCGCATATACAACAAACTGTTGAACATTGACAGCCCATACAACACGTACCGCAACAATGGCTTACCTCCTGGTCCGATACGCATCCCTTCGGTTGAAGGCATAGAAGCTGTGCTTAATCTCAAAAAGCACGATTACCTATATATGTGTGCCAAAGAAGACTTTAGTGGCACACACAACTTCGCCAGAACTTACGCAGAACACTTAGCCAACGCTGCTAAGTACACCAAAGCACTGAACGAAAGAGGTATTAAATAAAACACATAGGGGGCATTGGTAACTACACCAATGCCCCTATCGTAATTGCCCTTACAAAGCTGATATAATGCAACAAGAAAGATGCATTACAGACGCGTAAATCAACCTACATGAACACCTATATAATATGGTGAGAAAACGCACAACGCCTATTTTTAAAACACCCAAATGGCGCCATAAACCCACCCGTTAATACGCCCCAAACCTCAGAAACAAAGCTGTAAAGCTACGCGAAATAAGAAATTATTCGATATTATTTACTCATGCAATACCAATTAAAATGCGTTAATAGAGCAAAATGAACGTTGCTTTCATGCCGTTCTTTTTCAGATAAACCATAAAAACAAACAAGAGAAATAACACTTAGCTCTGTAAGTAACTATAAAACAAATGCGCCACACTTCACAGTGCAGCGCATCTAATCTCAATAGGTATTAGCTTTTTTAAGGCAAAAAGATTGTATTCAGGATAACGAGTGCAAAGTTACACGATGAATTTCATTCGCGCAAACTTTTTATTATGTTAGAAAACATATTTTGACACATAGTGTTAAAAATGCAACAATAAAGCTAACATGAATTTTGATATTATGCTGCTTTATAGTATCTTTGCACTATAATATAATAATGTAGACAATGGCAGAAAGAATAGAAAACTCAAATGAGGAGAAAAAAAACCTGAGTTTTGTAGAACAAATCATTGAACAAGACCTGGCCGAAGGTAAGAATGGCGGGCGCATACAAACGCGTTTTCCCCCAGAACCTAACGGATACCTGCATATCGGCCATGCCAAAGCTATCTGCATGGACTTCGGAGCTGCTGAGAAATTCAACGGAACATGCAACCTTCGCTTCGATGACACCAACCCGAGTAAGGAGAAAGACGAATATGTGGAAAACATATTAAGCGACATTTCTTGGTTGGGTTTTAAATGGGAAAACATTTATTACGCTTCTGAATATTTCCAAAAGTTGTGGGATTTCGCCGTATGGATGATTAAAAACGGCCATGCCTACATCGACGAACAAACAAGTGAGCAAATTGCAGAACAAAAAGGAACACCCACTAAGGCTGGTACGGCATCACCATATAGGGATAGACCCATGGAAGAAAGTCTTTCCTTGTTTGAGAAAATGAACCTACCCGAAACGCCAGAGGGTTCGATGGTTCTGCGAGCAAAGCTTGATATGGCTAACCCCAACATGCATTTCCGCGACCCCATCATGTATCGCATCATCCATACTCCTCACCATCGCACAGGAACACAATGGAATGCGTATCCAATGTACGACTTTGCACACGGACAAAGCGACTACTTTGAAGGTGTAACCCACTCTATCTGTACGCTTGAATTTGTGCCCCATCGTCCATTGTACGATAAATTTATCGATTTCTTAAAAGAGATGAACGGCGAGGAAGACAAAATGAACGACTTCCGCCCACGACAAATAGAGTTCAACCGACTAAACCTCACCAACACCGTAATGAGCAAACGTAAGTTGCACACGCTGGTAGACGAGGGTTTAGTGGCTGGTTGGGACGACCCACGCATGCCCACACTATGCGGTATGCGCCGTAGAGGATATTCGCCCGAGAGCATTCGCATGTTCATCGACTCAATTGGTTACACCAAGTTTGATGCCCTTAACGACATGGCTTTGCTTGAAGCAGCTGTACGCGACGACCTCAACAAACGCGCTTGTCGTGTAACTGCTGTAGTTAATCCCGTGAAACTGGTGATTACAAACTATCCCGAAGGCCAAACAGAAGAGATGGAAACGGTGAACAATCCCGAAAACCCTGCCGACGGAAATCACAACATCACCTTCTCGAAGTACCTCTGGATGGAACGCGAAGACTTTATGGAAGATGCGCCAAAGAAGTTCTTCAGAATGACACCTGGACAGGAAGTGCGACTCAAAAGCGCATATATCGTGAAGTGTACTGGTTGCACCAAAGATGCTGAAGGCAACATTGTGGAAATTCAAGCCGAATACGACCCACAAAGTAAAAGTGGTATGGAAGGCGCCAACCGCAAGGTGAAAGGCACGCTTCACTGGCTATCGGCCGACCATTGCACAAAAGCCGAAGTGCGCGTTTACGACCGTCTGTTTGACGTAGAGAACCCATCGGCCGATGAAAGAGACTTTAGGGAACTGCTTAACAAAGAGTCGAAAAAGGTGTTCACCAATTGCTTTGTGGAAAATTATGCCGCAAACAAAAAGCCTGGCGAATACTTGCAGTTCCAACGTATTGGCTACTTCATGGCCGATAACGACTCGTCTGCCCAACATCCTGTGTTTAATAAGACCGTTGGTTTGAAAGACACGTGGGCTAAGCAAAACAAGTAAGTTAGGGCAAACACTACAATCGCACTCCTTAATGCATCGCACACACGGGCAAGGGCTATCGGCAGACTTGTGCTGAATGCCCCTGCCTCGCACCTTAACATGAGGGACGAACCCCGTTCGCCCCTCTTGATTGTTTTTAATCAAAATGACAAACGACAGTTATTTTAGTAATGAGGAGTTTCAAGAGATACTCCAACGCTATGAAGAAGCCCAACAGAAGGGGTTAGCTACCTACTTCGACTCGGACGCACTCGCAGACATTGCCGAATACTACTATGAAGAGGGGCGCGCAAACGATGCCGTTGATGCCGCCCTTAAAGGCGTAGAGATGTTCCCAGGGGCAATGGCGCCTTTAGTGTTTATGGGCAGATACCAACTGTTGAAACAAAACAATCCCGAGAAAGCTAAATGGTATCTGGAACAAGTGGACAACCAAGAGGAACCTGAATGCATTTACCTGCAAGCTGAAATAATGCTCGTTGAAAACAAACAAGACGAAGCCGACAGTTTTTTGCGCCAACAACTGGAATGGCAAGAAGATGACGACCGAGACAACTTTATATTAGATGTGACCGACCTTTACCTTGACTACGACCTTATTGACAGCGCACAGCAATGGCTGTCGATGGCCGAAAACAAGCAAACAACCGACTATCAAGAGGTGAAAGGACGAATAGCTATGGGCAAGGGCGAATATCAACAGGGTGAAGAGATATTTAAAAAACTGGTAGATGAAAACCCCTTTGCCTCGCCTTACTGGAATCAACTGGCCTCATCTCAGTTTCTAAGCAATCGCATTCGCGATTCTATCGAGAGCAGTGAATACTCAATCGCCATCAACCCCGATGACGAAGAAGCGCTGCTTAACAAGGCTAATGGTATGTTCAGCTTAGGCGAATATGAGGAAGCACTCACCTATTATCACCGATTTAATAACTTGCATCGCGATGATGAAACTGGAGATGTGCTCATAGGTATCACCCTTATCAACCTGGATCGTCCCGAAGAGGCACTCGTGCACCTTAAAAAAGCCGAAGAGAAGGCCGTAGAGGGGTCGGTGAACTTAGCAGAAATTTACCAAGAAATGGCCTTTGCACTCTCAAGATTAGGCAGAGTGAAAGAGGCCCTAACCCATGTAGATAAGGCTATTGCCACCGAAATAGGCAACAAAGACGAACTAACAGTGCTTAAAGGGCATATTGAACTGGAAAACGGTAACCCTTTTGCAGCACAAGAATTCTTCTTGGAGGCTGTCCGAGATTCTAATTCGCCGTCTAATGTATATTTCAGAATTGCAGTATCTGTTTACGACAACGGATATATGCAGCTAGCTTATAAGATGTTCCACACACTTTTCCAATCGGCACCAACCGACTGGAAAGATGGATATTCGCACATGGCGCTGTGCTGTAAGCTGATAAATAAAAAAGACGAATACTTACACTACCTGAAAAAGGCCTGTAAGCTAAACCCTATAGAAGCCAAAAACGTACTAGGTGAGTATTTTCCCAAAGGCCTCGAACCCGAGAATTATTATAATTACATTATAAAAAATAAAAGTTAAGATAAAGAAATGAGTTGGTTATTACCCCTGCTAAACAACCTCAATTATTGGACGGTGCTGTTATTGATGTTTATCGAAGGCTCCGTTATCCCGGCACCCTCAGAACTTATTGTGCCACCTGCTGCCTACCGCGCAGCAGCTGGCGACCTGAATATTGTACTTGTTGTACTTGTTGCAACCATAGGCGCAGTGCTCGGTTCTACGGCTAATTATTTCGCAGCCTATTACCTTGGTCGCCCCGTTATATACCGCTTTGCCAATAGCAAACTGGGACATCTATGCTTGCTAAACCAAGAAAAGATTGAGAAAGCAGAAAAATACTTCTACGACCACGGTGTTATCGCCACACTCACAGGCCGACTCCTACCTGGCATACGACAGATTATTTCCATCCCTGCTGGTCTTTCAAAGATGAAATTCTGGAAATTCATCCTATATACCACCATCGGTGCAGGTGCTTGGAACACTGTTTTGGCTGCCTTGGGATGGTATCTACACTCGTTCGTACCCAAAGATGAGCTCTACACCATGATTGAAGAGTATAACAGTCAAATACAAATGGTTGTTATTGGTGTCCTGGGTGTGGCTGCAATTGTTGGTATAATTTGGTGGCAGATGCGCAAAAGAAAGAAGCACAAAGCTAACCCACATTCTGCCACAGAAGGCAAAACAGCTAACGAAGACAAACAATAAAGAATAACAAACGAAAAGATTTCCAACTGTGAGAATAGATATTATCACCGTGTTGCCCGAGATGATAGAGGGCTTCGTAAACGAATCTATCTTGGCGAGAGCGCAAAAAAAGAATCTCGCTGAAATACATTTGCATAATCTTCGCGACTATTCTACCGACAAATGGAGGCGCGTAGACGACTATCCCTATGGGGGATTTGCTGGCATGGTGATGCAATGCGAACCCATTGACCGATGTATTTCGGCACTAAAAGCACAACGACACTACGACGAAGTGATATTCACATCGCCCGACGGACAACAGTTCGACCAACACGTAGCCAACGAATTGTCGCTCAAAGGCAACATTATCATCCTTTGCGGACACTATAAAGGGGTTGACCAACGTGTTCGCGATCACCTTATCACACGCGAAGTATCTGTAGGCGACTATGTACTCACTGGGGGAGAGTTGGCTGCTGCCGTGATGGCAGATGCCATTGTTAGGCTCATCCCTGGCGTTATTAGTGACGAACAAAGTGCTTTTTCGGATTGTTTCCAAGACGATCTTCTTTCAGCTCCTATCTACACGCGCCCCGCAAACTACAAAGGCTGGGAAGTTCCTCCCATATTGCTTAGTGGTAACGAAGCCAAAATAAAGGCTTGGGAGATGGAAAAAGCCTTGGAAAGAACCAAACAGCTTCGCCCCGACCTATTAGAAGGAAAAGGTGAATAAAGGCATTGACCAATGCAAGACTTGCCACTAAAGCTGCTCGCAACAAACAAGAACTAAACAAATAACAACAAAAAAAGATGTAAAACAAAATGCAAAACGTAGAAAAATAACTACCTTTGCACATAAAATAGTTGTAATGAGACACGTATTAACTATCCTTGTATTATCAACTCTTGGTGTTGTTACGCTGCATGCGCAACAAGCACACAACGCTGCACGTAACGAAAAAGCCAGCAACAGCTATGCTGTGCTAAGAAATTATGAAGACTCACTCAGCCTTCTATATAATAAGGTGTACCAGCAAAACGATGTTAGCGCCCTGTCTACCGATTTTGTAGAGACCGTTCTACCCTATCAAAGTTTTAGGCTTTTCTCGCCACTAACGTTCTACGGAGGCATCGCCAAAGGCATATTCGACCTGCCTAGCAATGCCCCCGATAATCAATTGCAAACGCAAGGAGCTAATTATCTTGGCCCTAAGTTTACAGATACAGCACTTTTGGGTGTTTATCTAAAAAGACCCGAACTGGTTTTGAACCGGGAAACAGAACTGCAGACCATCGCACCTGAAGCAAAAACCACACCTGTGGTTATCAAGTCGAATGCTGGTTTGGCCGAAAAAGCTACACAAGTACCAGTTGATCCCGAAAGTGGACCTATCAAAGTGGTGATTACAAAGCCCAATTTCTGGACCTTTAAAGGCGACTACTACCTGCAATTTCTGCAAAACTACGTTTCAGGAAACTGGTATAAGGGTGGTGAAAGCAACTATTCAATGGTGGGAGCTGTAACCATTCAGCTGAACTATAACAACAAACAAAAGCTGAAATTAGACAATAAGCTAGAACTAAAACTTGGCTTCATCACTACACCCAGCGACTCATTACACAGTCTTAAATCGTCTGAAGACCTTATCAGATACACCAGTAAGTTAGGTCTTCAAGCCTCAAAGCGATGGTACTACACCTTGCAGTTGGTGGCCTACACACAATTCTTGCGCGGTTATAAAAACAATAGCAGCATGGTATCGTCTGATTTCATGTCGCCTTTCAACTCAAACCTCTCGCTCGGTATGGACTATAACGTAGATTGGTTGAAAGGAAAACTCAAGGGTTCGATACACCTCGCACCAATTGCCTATAACTTCCGCTACGTTAACAGGCTCGCTTTGTCGCCTCGTTATGGCTTGGATGCAAACAAACATACCCTTCACGACCTAGGTTCTGAATTTACTGTAGACCTAATGTGGAAGATAGCCGAGCCCATTAGTTGGCAAACACGTCTCTATGGATACACCACTTACCGCAGGGCTGAAGTGGAATGGGAAAATACTTTCACCTTCCAGTTCAACAAGTTTATCAGTTCTAAACTGTTTATCTACCCACGCTTCGACGATGGCTCGGCCCGAGACAGCAAGCACGGTTATCTGCAATTGCGCGAATTTATTTCTGTAGGCTTCTCCTATACAATGTAAAACAGACGTGACATGACACGTCCCAATGGCGTCATCCAACTCTATCCGCTGGTGCGCATCGCTTTGATGCTCATCTTAGGGATAATGTTGGCCGACGCCATTCCTTTTTTATCCAATCCCAATAACAGCGTTACATTGCTCTTAGGCACAACTGCCGTTGCCGTCATTGCCATTCGCCATGCGAATTTCTCTAGCATTTCCATCCTCACTGCCACAACATTTTTAGGCGCATGGCTCATGGCAATACAAAAAACAGACAGCCAATTGTGCCCCACCAACCAAAACATCACTTACAAAGCTATCGTTACCGACACCCCCGTGCAACATGGAAAGGTGCTGAAATGTAACCTCCTAGTAATAGATGTTGCCGAAACAAACAATACGCAAGCACCTTTTCTGGTGCGCGCCTCAATACTTAAAGATTCGATAACTCAACGCTGGAAGACACTAACAACAGGTTCGGCAATCGAGGTTCAATCGGTTCTAAATAACGACTTTGAGCTTTTCTCTTCTTCAAAATTCAACTTCGCGCGTTGGATGCAGGCACATCAAATCCAAGCAACAACCTTTATTTACTATACCGACTGGCAAGACTCGCAATTATCTAACACCGAAATAAACCGCATACCCACGATAACAAAATTGCGTTTGCAACTTTTACAAGTCCGAAAAAGCCTGCTAAATCAAACTTGGCAACAAAAACTTACCACCGACAACCAGGCTTTAGTGGCCTCTATTGCACTAGGCGATAAATCGAACCTTACCTACACCCAACGCGAGGCGTACAGCAAAGCAGGCGTTTCGCACGTTTTGGCCCTGTCGGGATTGCACCTCGGCATCATCTACAGCGTGCTTTCTTTCGTCTTTTCCACTCTTTTATATCGCTTTGTGCGCCGAGATTGGGCAGAGTTCATCGCCCAAACCGTTATAGTAGCCACCCTTTGGGCCTATATTTTCCTTGTTGCCCTTCCCCCAGGTGCTGTCCGCTCAGCTCTAATGCTCACACTCTATGCCTTTGTTTCGCTGCTACATCGCGACCGGCTTTCGGCCAATACACTTGCGTTTGCTTGCATAGTAATGCTGATAGCCAACCCTTCATCACTGTGGGATGTAAGTTTCCAACTGTCGTTTCTAGCTGTCTTATCCATCATTGTGCTATATCCACCCTTGTGTTCACTCTACAAAGGCAGCTCACGTTGGGCCTATTTCCTACGTCCTATTTGGAATCTTACCTGCGTTTCAGTGGCAGCACAGGTGGGTACAATGCCACTCATAGCCTATTATTTTGGACGCTTCTCGTGCTATTTCCTATTATCCAATCTGCTTATTCTTCCGCTAATAACACTTTTACTATATGCCACGCTAGCCTCGTTCTTTGTTCAAGGCGCCCCTTTTATTTGCAACTTGCTAACCTACACTATGCAATGGCTGGCAACAACAGTGCAAAAGTTGGTGGAATACATATCATCACTACCCCACTCCGCAATCGACGCCCCGCAAATCAATCTCATTCAAACCTATTTGGCTTATGTGCTTATCGCATTTCTCTATATCTTAGGCCTATATATACGCAAGTGGCTAAGAATTAGGCAGCAAATTAGACAGCTATAACCACTTTTTTTGTACCTTTGTATGGATGAAACAAAGATACTTCATATATTTTTCGTACGATGGAACTGCCTATCACGGCTGGCAAATACAACCTAACGCCACCTCTGTTCAGGCCGAAATGCAGCGTGCCATGTCGCTCTTGCTACGCCATCCTATAGAACTTGTTGGGGCTGGTCGCACAGATACTGGTGTTCATGCACGCACGATGGTTGCGCATTTCGACGACGAACAACTTATTGACACCATCCAACTGGCCTACAAACTCAATAGGGTGTTGCCATTCGACATCACTGTTGCAAGGATAGAACCTGTAGATGCCGACATGCATGCACGCTTCAGTGCCACCAAACGCACTTATCATTATTACATACATCTTGATCGCGACCCCTTTTGCAGAGCCTATTCGTATGCCCTACACCAAGCACCCGACTTCCATTTAATGAACGAGGCAGCCCAATTATTGCTATCGCACAAAGACTTTGGAGCCTTTTGCAAAAGTCACTCGGATGCAAAAACCACCTTTTGTGACATGTACGAAGCCAACTGGATTAAACTATCCGACACTAAATGGTATTTCCGTATCTCGGCCAATAGATTTCTTCGCAACATGGTTCGTGCCATTGTTGGCACACTGTTAGACGTGGGATGGCATAAAATTAGTATATCCCAGTTTGTTGAAATTCTTCATTCTAAGTCGCGTCAACAAGCAGGCGAATCAGTTCCTGGCCATGCTCTGTTTCTCGAAGACGTACAATATAAATTGTAGCTCGTGAGTTCGTTAACATTGCTGTCTATGAGTTATTGTATTTACGAACTTGCTTACTCGTGAATTGGCAAACTAGTAAAAGCTTAAACTTATTTGCTAAATAACCTCAAGACTTAAAAAACAATATACTCAAAAAACGCAGCAATTTCCTAATAACACAACAATTCCACATGCTTTGGTTAGTCTTAGCTTTTCTCTCAGCCACATTTCTAGGCTTCTACGATGTTTTTAAAAAACTCTCGCTAAAAGAAAACGCCGTACTCCCCGTATTGTTTCTCAACACCTTTATATCGACTCTCATTTTTGCTCCCTTCATTCTTAGCAGCTATTTGGGCTGGCTTTCTCCCACCAGTATATTCTATGTTCCCCCCACCACACTGTCAACCCAGGGGTATATTTTACTCAAAAGTATGCTTGTGCTATCCTCTTGGATATTTGGATATATAGGAATGAAGCATCTCCCGTTAACAATCGTTGGACCAATAAACGCCACACGCCCCGTATTGGTACTTATTGGCGCCATGCTTGTTTATGGCGAACAGCTCAACGCCTTACAGTGGTTGGGCGTGGCATTAGCCATCTGCTCGTTTTTCCTTTTAAGTAGAAGCGGAAAGAAAGAAGGTATCGACTTTAAACACAACAAATGGATATATGCCATAGCACTGGCTGCACTGCTAGGGGCATGCAGCGGACTATACGACAAGTATCTTATGGCACCTGTTGAACAAGGCGGATTAGGACAAGACAAGATGGCTGTGCAAAGTTGGTACAACTTATACCAGTGCTTGTTGATGGCCATAGTTACGATCGTGTTATGGTTTCCAAAGCGCAATACCACCCAACCCTTTCAATGGCGATGGACTATCGTGATGATAAGCGTGTTTCTATGTGCAGCCGACTTTGCTTACTTCTATGCCCTAAGCAAACCCGAAGCCATGATTTCCATTGTCTCTATGGTGCGACGAGGTAGCGTGCTAGTGTCATTTTTGTTTGGCGCATTCATCTTTCAAGAAAAAAATCTCAAACACAAAGCACTTGATTTGGCCCTTGTGCTCTTAGGTATGATTTGCCTATATTTCGGCACCAAAGGGTAGATTAATGCGCGCTTTCCAGCCATCCTTTCGCAAAATTCAAGTAGTAAACTGCCTATGTACCCAATAAAAATTGGGCAAAAACGAAAAAAAACGAACCTAACATTTGGTATATCCAAATTAATGTTATACCTTTGCAAACGATTTCAGAAAAGAAGTCACAAATGGTGGCTATAGTTCAGTTGGTTAGAGCGTCAGATTGTGGTTCTGGATGTCGTCGGTTCGAACCCGACTAGCCACCCCACCAACACAAACGTTCCTTCTCATAATGAGAAGGAACGTTTTTATTTATACACTATCAGCCCTTCTATTGCATACCCTTTTCAAGCCTCACGCCCTCTTTCAAAATGAAAGAACAAATACCTATAATACTTACAATTATTATAACCGCCTGAAGAGCAGTACTGAATAATGTCACAATAACAACGAAAAAACTAACACTTTAGAAACACAAAACAATAACAAAAAAGAAAAATAACAATATTTTTGTCTTTTTCTTTGCATGATAAATATTTTTACATATCTTTGCAACACCTAATATAGCTAAAGGTAAACACCCCATGGAATACGCAAAGCACAGACCCTGCAAACCATGAACACCATTTAGGGGTATAAAACCTTGATAATAACTTTTTTGTACCAAGCAACATGAAAAATATTAACATTCGTAAGGCGTATTGCCTCTTTACGTTTTTGGCCCTGACAGCTACCACAAAAGCCACTCAGGTGAGCCAACAGGATGCGTTCGACGTTGCAAGAAAGTATTTTGCAAAGCCCGAACTGATAAACAGGAGCACCTTAAAACCAGAGGGAGACCCAACATTTTACATCTTCACCAATACTGGGCATAAGGGCTTTGTAATCGTTTCAGGAGAAAGCGACTTGCCTGCTATAATTGGATATGGTAGCAAGTTCACCCCCAACGAAACACGTCTGCCCGACTACTTCTATTCGCTGCTTCGACACTACGAACTAATGGTGAAGGCATATCGTTGCAATAGACTGGGCTTTCCTAAAGCTACGTTGAGTGTAAAGAAAGAAATTAGTCCGCTATTATCCTGCACATGGAACCAAGAAATGCCTTTCAAAACGCATACCCCTAAAGTGAAAAACACAAATATGCCCACTGGATGCGTGGCAACAGCGCTCTCGCAAATGATGTATCACAACAAATGGCCAGTTAAAAGACCAGCCGAATTTGTTAGCACCACTGGAACAAAGGCCCAAAAGAGCAACGAATATCTATGGGGTAAGATTAAAGACAACAGCACACAAATGGACGATGACGGCAAAGATGCTGTTGGTGTGCTGCTAAGCGATGTGGGAAAAGCTGTAAACATGAACTATTCTAGCATTGGAAGCATGTCGAACATGCAATGGGCTCTTGACGCATTGCGAAAGAAATTTGATTATTCGGTTAAGCACATCTACAAAGAGTACATGCCCAAAGGTATGTTCTACGACATGGTAGTAGACGAATTGGAAAATGGCTACCCCGTACTGATTGGCGAAAGCAGCCATTCGTTCTTGCTTGATGGTATTGACAAACAGGGATACATCCATGTTAACTGGGGATGGGCAGGCGAAAACGATGGATGGTTCGACCTCTTTACCATCTATACACCACTCGATGACGACGTGTTTGGAACAGACTATTTCGCCCTAGAAATGGAAGCTGTGCTGGCTCATCCCAAGACTGGCAACCATCAACAGTTTAAGATTATAAGGGAACTAGAGGCCGAGACCGTTGAACCTTTTAAATTTTTGCAAAACGAAGTGCCCAAGAACGCTCCCATCCAAGCCTGTCTCTCAAACATCGGTACATACAATGAGAGCAATGGCGAACTAGGTCTCTTCACCGGAAAAGTGGGACTTGCCGTATACAACAAGAAAGGAAAATTAATGAAAGTGATTGAATTTAAAGACCCTGCTTTGCAGTGGACCAGTATGTTTGTCACCAAAGACCTAAGATTTAACAACATCATCCTCTCAGAACTTCCGAACGGAACATACACCATAATGCCTGTTTCTAATGAATTGGTGGCCAAACCCGACAAATTTTCTGGCTGGCAACCCATCGCCTATAGCAATACACAAACATTGGTTATATCCAAAAACAAAGTAAGCGTTGAACGTACCGACTGGAACGATAACAACACGGTTTATTATTTGAACGCTAGCAACAACGTAAACACAAAAAGAAAATAGCTAACACTTACAAAGCATTACGTCTTCAAGCTGATAAGAGGGTTATGCAAACACACCTACAACAAACTGTTTGCATACCCTCATCAGCAAGTTTCAATGTTTCTATGCTTAATCTTTTTACACTAAAGCAGTGAAACTCCATGCTTTGGTAGAATTGTTAATGCTTGTACCTAACTAAAATGCTAGATAACATTGACAATAACCCCTCCCCTTATCGCATCCTTTATCTCTCAACAATTTGCGCTTGACCGCTTGTGTACCACAACTCCATTCCTCCTCATGTTGTCAATCCCCAAGTGTTTAGCTAGTCTACACACTTGTTATTTTACCTTTTCGTTATCTTCATTCTGTCAATTTAGTAAATATTATTTACAAAACACACTCTTCTCAACACCTTCTTCTAGACAAAAACACGCCCAAAAACCGAGAAAAAAGTGTCAAAGAGCATGTTTCTAAAGGCGTTTCTAAAAATAAACTGCACCATTGTTTGCAATCTCATATAACATTGCAATTCTATTTCTAGAAAAACAACTCTCCATTTGCACCCTCAACAGCATAAAAAAGACGAAAAAATCACCCCCGCATACGCAACATATGCAGAAAATTTCTGCCTAATTTGTATCAAAACACCTTGCGTTTTGCACCTAAACACACTGCGTTTTGCAGCAAAACGCACTGCTATTTGCAGCAAAACGCACTTCAATATGCTGCAAATTACACAATTTTACCTATAATTTATGTTCCAAATCCTATATATAATGGCTCAAATAAGCAATTTAACGGCAAATAGCATAAAAGAAATATAAAACAGCCAGATGAGTATTTGACTAACGTATAAACCGTATAAATATCCTAGTAACAACCCTTTAAAGTATGTATTTTAGTCCAAAACACCATAATCACCAAGAAATCAGCCTGTTACAAACTTAAAAAATACGGGCATAAATTCACCCTATGGCCAGATTTTTTACGGAGACGGCACTCACAATGTTAAAATTCAGTAGAAATCTTTTACATTTAAAGAAGAAACGTTCTGGTAGAGAAGAAGCAAATTATAATGTACAAATCACTTTGTACCCAAATCGGTCATTAGAACCTAAACAGATTTTGTATTATTATCGAGTAGATAGCCTGTCTTGAAACGCAGGCGTAGCGGGCTACGTCAAGGTTCAAAGACAGACAAGATGCCGGCAAGAATATAAAAGATGTTAGGAAACAACACAAAAACAAGTATTCTGGAAACTTTGTGAACTAATGACCGATTGCGGGTTAATCAGTTCATCTTATATAAGGGCAACAATACACATACAACAAAAGCATGCAATTATTGCGCCTTAGCCATACATATTGTTCATAAACAATCACATTTCAGCAGCATTTTTTCATGACGTTTGTAAAAAATCATAGCCAATGAGCACAAGCATTAACCCCAACTAACACAAGAATTTAATGCACACACATTAAAAAACACTAAAAACATGATGCCTTTCAATGTAAAATCAATAACTTTGCATGAAAACGTGCCTAAGCATTGCTAACACTGAGCAACACTGCCACTGTGGAACGCCAGTGTAATCACAACTTAGCCTTGCCCTAAGGCATTTTAAACATAACCTATTATATCATTGCTATATGAAAGATTTTTTTAAAAACGTATTGGCAACCGTTCTCGGAATGTTTTTATTCAGTGCCATTTGTTTCGGCTTTATGATGATGAGCATCATTGGAATGATTGCAGCGTCTGATACGGAGACCAAATTGAAAGACAATTCCGTATTAACCATCAACCTATCTGGCGTCATTAATGAGAAAGCGAGCACCGATTACCTAGGTTTCTTGTCTGGCGATGCCGTTGAGAACAGTGGACTTAACGACATATTGATGGCCATAAAGAAAGCTAAAAACAATGATGAGATAAAAGGTATTTACATCGAAGCCGGTCCGTTGGGTGCTGGTTTCTCTACACTCCAAGAAATTCGCAACGCCTTAGCAGACTTTAAAAAGAGCGGAAAATGGATTGTAGCCTATGGTGACACTTACTCGCAAGGTAGTTATTACGTGGCATCAGTAGCCAACCACATCTATCTTAACCCTGAAGGACAAGTAGATTGGCATGGACTTGCATCACAACCCTACTATATTAAAGACCTTGCAGCCAAATTTGGTGTAAAATATCAGGTGGCAAAAGTGGGCACTTTCAAAAGTGCAACAGAAACATATACCGAAACAAAAATGAGCGATGCCAACCGCTTGCAAGTGTCGTTGTATCTCAACGGACTATGGGCAAACGTTTGTAAAGCCGTTTCGGAAAGCAGAAAGATTAGCATCCCCACACTTAACACCTATGCCGATGAATACCAATTGTTTGCCACACCACAGAGTCTTATCAAGAAACGCTTGATAGACAAGCTGCTCTATGCCGACCAAGTGAAAGGCGAGGTTAAAAAACTTCTGGGCATCGATGCCGATGAGAGCATCAACCAAGTGGGTATTTCGGCCATGTGTAATGTTGTGGAAGATGTTAATATTGATGATGGAATTATTGCTATTTACTACGCTGAAGGCGAAATCGTACAGATGGCACCAGGCGGTATGCTTAACAATAGCACTAACATCGTATCCAAAAACATTTGCAGAAATCTGGAAGACCTTAAGAACGACGATGACATTAAGGCCGTGGTTCTGCGTATAAACTCGCCAGGAGGCGATGCCTATGCATCCGACCAAATTTGGCATCAAGTGACAGAACTACGTAAAAAGAAACCTGTTGTTGTGTCGATGGGTGATTATGCAGCTTCGGGTGGCTATTATATGAGCTGTGGTGCTAACTGGATTGTGGCCCAACCCAACACCCTTACTGGCAGCATTGGCATCTTTGGTGTATTCCCCGACCTTAGCGGACTGGTAACCGAGAAGCTTGGCGTGAAGTTCGACGAAGTAAAAACCAATGCTAACAGTGCCTTTGGCAACATCGCAGCGCGTCCCTTTAACGCCACAGAAATGGCCATGCTACAGGGTTATGTTAATCGTGGCTATGCCACTTTCCTTAATCGCGTATCGCAAGGCCGAAAAATGTCGGTTGAAAACATCGACAAAATAGCTCAAGGACGTGTATGGCTAGGCACAGATGCGCTAAAGATAAAATTGATAGACCAACTTGGTGGTATTAAAGAAGCTGTAGAAAAAGCTGCACAACTAGCTAAAGTAAAAAACTATGCAGTAGAAGAATATCCAACTACAGAAAAATGGCAAGACCAAATATTCAATAATATCGTACCCCGTGGCACGCTCGACGACCAACTCCGTCTTGCCCTTGGTGCTGCCTACGAACCATTTATGCTCATTCGAAACATCAATCAGCGCGAAGCAATACAAGCTCGCCTGCCAATGGATCTAAACATCAGATAATAAAAAACATGAGGACAGAAGGCGATTTTATTAAAATCCACGAATGGCTCACACCGCTTAGCTGGCTCTATGGGCTCGGCGTAGGATTTCGTAACCTGCTGTTCAAGCTTGGCATACTTAAATCTAGGGCATTCGACATACCCGTTATTTCGGTGGGAAACATCACTGTTGGGGGCTCAGGAAAGACACCGCATGTGGAATATCTCGTGTCGTTGCTCAAAGACAAAATGAAGGTTGCCGTGCTGTCAAGAGGTTATAAGCGCAAAAGCAAAGGCTATGTGCTGGCCAACGACGACACGACCATGCGGGAAATAGGCGATGAACCATATCAAATGAAACAAAAGTTCCCCGAACTTTACGTGGCTGTAGACAAAAAAAGAACAGAGGGGATAGACAGGTTAACGCACGACGAGCAAACAAAAGACGTAGATGTAATTCTATTAGACGATGCTTACCAACACAGATATGTAAAACCTGGGGTGAACATTCTTCTTGTAGACTATCACCGACTTATCATCTACGACAAACTTTTGCCTGCTGGATGCCTGCGCGAACCCAAAGAAGGCAAGTCGAGAGCAGATATAGTGATTATTACTAAGTGTCCAAAAGACTTGCGCCCAATGGAATACAGGGTATTGATGAAGGCACTCGACCTCTATCCTTACCAGTCGCTTTACTTCACAACACTTATCTACGACAACCTGAAGCAGGTGTACGGCACCGAGTCGATGCCGATAAATAGCTTACCCAACAGATGCAACGTCTTATTGCTCACAGGCATTGCATCGCCTAAACAAATGCAAAACGATTTGTCGGTGTACAATTATAACTTGTCGTATCTTAGCTTTTCCGACCATCATAACTTTTCAAAAAAAGACATTCGCACCATCAACAGAAAGTTTGCCGAACTGCCTTCGCCTAAGGTAATCATCACAACAGAGAAGGACGTGGCCCGAATAAAATTCGTTGAAGGCCTTAACGACGAGGTGAAAGAAAGTATGTACGCCCTTCCCGTTCGCATCCAATTTATGCTGGGACAGGAAGAAGATTTTAATAATAAAATAATAAACTATGTACGAAAAAATTCAAGAAACAGCATCCTGGTTAAAACAAAGGATGACAACAAGTCCCAAAACAGCAATAATACTAGGAACGGGGCTGGGTCAATTAGCTTCAGAAATAACTGACAAGTACGAATTCCCGTACAACGAGATACCCAACTTCCCTGTGTCTACCGTTGAAGGCCATGCAGGTAAACTAATTTTTGGCAAGCTTGGCGGTAAAGATATCATGGCCATGGAAGGTCGTTTTCATTACTATGAAGGCTATGACATGAAGGAAGTAACGTTCCCCGAGCGAGTGATGTACGAGCTTGGCATTGAAACACTCTTCGTATCTAACGCCTCGGGAGGCATGAATCCCAACTTTGTTATTGGCGATTTAATGATTATCGACGACCACATTAACTTCTTCCCCGAACATCCTTTGCGTGGAAAGAACTTCCCCACAGGTCCGCGTTTCCCCGACATGCACGAGGCATACGACAAACAATTGCGCGACCTAGCCGACCAAATTGCTAAGGAAAAAGGCATTAGAGTGGTTCATGGTGTTTATGTAGGCGTATCTGGCCCTACCTTCGAAACACCTGCCGAATATAAAATGTATCATCGCCTCGGTGGCGACGCCGTTGGTATGAGCACCGTGCCAGAGGTTATAGTGGCACGCCACTGTGGCATTAAGGTATTTGGTATGAGTATCATTACCGACCTAGGACTGGAAGACCAACCAGTAGAAGTGAGTCATGAAGAGGTGCAAGTGGCTGCCAACAAAGCACAACCACTGATGACAGAGATAATGAGAGAAATTATCAAGCGTAGCTAATACACACTCTTTTGACATCATATCATTGATTAACAAGGCGACAAAGTCTATTTAATACAAGTTTCTGTAAAAAAACTTGTCGCCCCACCACTCGTTCAGGAAACATATTTACAACGTGTTTGCCATACAAATAAGCTACATTGCAACGCAGACACTTTGTATAAACAGATAAAGGCCAGGCCTTGACCACACGAAATAAGTAACAGACAATGACAGAAATATCCTCGCTTGGCGAATTTGGACTGATAAAGCGCCTAACTCAAAACATCAAAACCACCAACAGCGCAACCCTTTATGGCGTGGGCGATGATTGCGCCGTGCTGCATTACCCCGACACCGAGGTGCTTGTAACCACCGATATGCTGATGGAAGGCGTGCATTTCGACCTCACATACATCGACCTCTACCACCTTGGTTTTAAGTCGGCACAGGTAAATATAAGCGACATTTTTGCCATGAACGGAACTCCACGGCAGCTCGTTGTAAGCTTGGCGCTAAGCAAACGCTTTAAGGTGGAAGACCTCGAAGAATTTTATGCCGGTCTGCAAGCTGCTTGCAAGCAATGGAATGTTGATATTGTGGGTGGTGACACCACCTCCTCTTACACTGGATTAGCTGTAAGCATAACATGCATTGGCGAAGCGCCAAGAAACGAAATCGTATATCGCAACGGAGCAAAAGACACCGATTTGATTTGTGTCTCGGGTGATTTGGGTGCTGCTTACATGGGATTGCAACTACTCGAAAGGGAGAAAACCGTGTATTATCAACAAGTGGATGAAGCTAGAAAGAAAAACGACCAACTAGCATTGCAACACCTTAAAGCTTTTCAACCCGACTTCGCAGGCAAAGAATATCTCTTGCAAAGACAATTAAGGCCCGAGGCCCGAGGAGACATCATTAAGCGTTTACGCGATGCAAACATCAAACCTACGGCTATGATGGACATCTCTGACGGACTAAGTAGTGAGTTGTTGCACATCTGCGAACAAAGCAACTGCGGCTGTAGAGTGTTCGAAAAGAATATTCCCATTGATTATCAAACAGCTGTGATGGCAGAAGAGATGAACATGAACGTAACAACATGTGCTATGAATGGTGGTGAAGACTATGAGTTGCTGTTCACTGTCCCCATTGGCGACCACTCTAAAATTGAAAAAATGGAAGGCGTGAAGCTCATTGGGCACGTAACGAAACCCGAGTTTGGTAAACAACTCGTTGCTCGTGATGGGACAGAATTTGAGATTACTGCCCAAGGTTGGAATCCTCTACAAAGCAAATAACCGTCTGGCCTCTACACGCCAGCTACAAAAGCCTCAAATTGTAGTTAACAACTAACTCTTAAAGAATGGAATAAACAAGTCGTCGTACAGTTACAGAAACCAAGAAAATGTTGACCGCGACACCATCCTCATCATATTTCTATCCCTTCTTTTGGCGTTAATTTCCTAATTAAAGACTCCCGAACCATTCATTTTTTCGGGAGTCTTTTCCTTTATTTCAATCTATCGTAAGCCAGAAAAGAAAGTAAAACCTAACAGAAAATAACAAAAAGACACATCCAATCCGATAATTACCCACAATTGAAAGAAGCACAAAGGGCCTCGCACCCACATATATAATAAGAATGGCATATAGCTCAATGTGCTTTATTAAAAACTACTTGGGTAATTTATTAAATTTCTTTTGCCATTTCTTTGTTTTATACTATCTTTGTACATCAAAATAACATCACAATGGAATACATAGCAACAGAACTACAAGGCGCGTTCATTATCGAGCCGAAAGTTATTAACGACGATCGTGGATATTTCTTCGAAGCATGGAAGAAAGAAGAGTTTGAGAAACATGTGGGCAAAGTAGACTTTATTCAAGACAACGAATCAAAGTCTTCTTATGGTGTGCTCCGTGGCCTACACTATCAAAAAGGCGACTCTTCGCAAGCCAAGTTGGTGCGCGTTGTTAAAGGAAAAGTATTAGATGTAGCAGTAGATATGCGCAGAAGCTCGCCAACATTCGGCAAATATGTGGCAGTTGAACTGAGCGAAGAAAACAAAAGGCAACTCTTTGTTCCACGCGGTTTTGCCCACGGCTTTTTAGTGTTAAGTCCTGAAGCTATATTCAACTATAAGGTGGACAACGGATATAGCCCCCAAGACGAAGTTTGTATTAGATGGAACGACGAAACATTAGGCATTAAATGGCCCATTGAATACGACAAGATAATTACCAGCCCGAAGGACCTAAAAGGTAAAAGCCTGAATGAAGTAGAAGGCTTCTGATAGGCCAATGCCCCAAAATATAACAAGAGGAGGAAAGTTAACCGATGAACATCGCTATTGTAGGAACAGGATACGTAGGACTTGTTTCGGGAGCATGCTTTGCTGATACCGGAGCTAGCGTAACCTGCGTGGACGTAGACACCGAAAAGATAGAACGAATAAAGCGCGGAGAAATACCCATTTACGAACCCGGACTAGACGAACTGGTGCTTAAAAACGTCAAAGCAGGTCGCCTACGCTTCACCACCTCTTTGGAAAGCGTGCTCAACGACCAACAAATCGTGTTCTCGGCAGTGGGAACTCCACCCGACGAAGATGGTAGTGCCGACCTTAAATACGTGTTGCAGGTGGCCAAAACCATTGGTCAACACCTCAATAAGTATATGGTGGTGGTTACCAAGAGTACCGTACCTGTGGGCACAGCAAAGCTTGTTAGACAAACCATTCAGACCGAACTCGACAAAAGACAGGCCGACATTAAGTTTGATGTGGCAAGCAATCCCGAATTCCTTAAAGAAGGTAACGCCATTAAAGACTTCATGAGTCCCGACCGCGTGGTAGTTGGCGTAGAGAGCGAAATGGCTAAAGAAATGCTAACGCGCTTGTACAAGCCTTTCCTCATCAACAATTTTAGGGTGATATTCATGGACATACCAAGTGCCGAAATGACCAAATACGCTGCCAACTCCATGCTCGCCACCCGAATATCGTTCATGAACGACATTGCCAACCTATGCGAACGCGTTGGTGCAGACGTCAATATGGTGCGCGCTGGCATAGGTAGCGACACACGAATAGGACGAAAATTTCTCTATGCTGGCTGCGGATATGGCGGAAGTTGCTTTCCAAAAGACGTAAAAGCACTTATCAAAACAGCCGACGACATGGGCTATTCGATGGAAGTGCTCAAAGCTGTTGAACGCGTTAACGATGCCCAAAAGCACGTTGTATTCAACAAACTAGCTATCGCCTTTGCTAAAGAAGGACTTGAGAACAAAACCGTGGCCCTATGGGGACTATCGTTTAAGCCCGAAACAGACGACATGCGAGAGTCTACAGCCTTAGTAACCATCGATCTGCTTAAGCAAGCCGGCTGTAAGATTAAGGTATACGACCCCGTTGCTATGACCGAATGTAAACGACGAATTGGCGACACTGTTATCTATGCACGCGACTTATACGATGCTGTGAATGATGCTGATGCATTGCTATTGCTTACAGAATGGAACGAGTTTAGACTCCCCAACTGGGAGATTGTAAGCAAAGTGATGAACAAAAAACTGCTTATTGACGGCAGAAACATATTTGAGAAGAAAGAGTTAGAGAGCTACGGCTTTGAATATCACAGCATAGGCCGATAGCATCACACAATGTAAACAAAGATGACTTTACGCGTAAACTACATCCTTGCCTTGATTTGTGCCACTATAACCATCGTGGCATGCGGACCTAAAACGTCTAAAAGCGACACAAAGCTCGAAGAAGACAAAGTGGCTAAACAAATGTTGCAAGGCATATGGATTAATTCTGATGACGAAAGTGTTGCCTTTAAAGTCAAAGGCGACACCATCTTCTACCCCGACTCCACCAGCTATCCTGCTTATTTCCAGATATTCAGAGACACGCTAGTGATTTATGGGGCTGATGAACCTGTGAAATATCCCATCGAAAAGCAAGCACCGCATCTCTTCATGTTTAAGAATTCTAATGGCGAAACGGTGCGACTCACGCTTAGCGAAGATGCGCTTGACAAATTCCAATTCGACAACAACAAAGCGCAAGTACTTAACCAAAACCAACTGGTAAAGAAAGATACGGTTGTTGCTTTTGAGGATATGCGATATCATTGCTATGTGCAGGTAAACCCAACAACGTATAAAGTTATCAAATCCACCTACAACGACGAAGGGGTTGAAGTAGACAACGTGTATCACGACAATATTGTAAACCTCACAGTGTACTCGGGAGCAACCCGTTTGTTCTCTCGCGACTTCAAAAAAAGCGACTTCAAGAAGTTTGTTCCCGAAGATTTCCTCATGCAAGCCATTCTTAGCGACCTTACACTTAATCGTGCCGACAAGGATGGTGTGCACTTCAACGCCTTGCTAGCCATGCCCGATTCGCCTAGCTACTACGTGGTTGAAGTGAACATTTCGCCTACGGGAAAACTCAAGATGCAACTTGGCAACTAAGTATTGACACTTGTTTTAAAGTATAACCTTTACCCAACCAGACACAAATGGAAGATATTAAACGAATTGAGGAACTAAAAAATCTGCTTCATCATCATAATTATCTGTACTATGTACTGAACTCACCCACGCTCTCCGACCAAGAGTTCGACAGCTTGATGCGCGAACTTCAAGACCTCGAAGCTAAACATCCTGAAGTGTACGACCCCAATTCGCCCACTCAACGTGTGGGTAGCGACCTCAGCACAGGCTTCACTCAGGTGCGCCACAGATATCCCATGCTATCGTTGGCCAATACTTATAACGAGCAAGAAGTGGCCAGCTGGTATGCAGCCGTTAGCAAAGACTTAGGCGGACAACCTTTCGAGGTTTGCTGCGAATTAAAATATGACGGACTTAGCATCTCGCTAACCTACGAGCAAGGACGCCTCGTTAGAGCCGTAACTCGTGGTGATGGCGAACAAGGCGACGACGTAACGGCTAACGTTCGCACAATTCGTGCCATTCCACTTGTGCTTCCAGGCACTGATTACCCCGAAGAATTTGAGATTCGAGGCGAAATATTGATGCCTTGGAAAGTATTCGAACAGCTAAATGCTGAAAGGGAAAAAGCCGAAGAACCTTTGTTTGCTAACCCAAGAAATGCAGCAAGTGGTACGCTGAAAAGCCTTGATCCCAAACTTGTTGCTAAACGAAAACTAGATGCATACCTATATTATCTCCTTGGCGACAATGTGCCAAACGATGGCCACTACGAAAACCTTGTAGCAGCAGAATCATGGGGATTTAAGGTGAGTGAAGGCATGCACAAAGCCAATTCGCTCGAAGAAATTTACAATTTTATCAACCATTGGGACTCAGCACGCCACGATTTACCTGTTGCAACAGATGGAATTGTGCTAAAAGTTAATAGCATACGCCAACAACAACAACTAGGCTTCACTGCAAAGAGTCCGCGTTGGGCCATTGCCTATAAGTTTAAGGCCGAGCGTGTTTGCACAAGGCTTAATGACGTTACGTTCCAAGTGGGACGTACAGGCGCCGTTACGCCTGTTGCTAACATGGAACCAGTGTTGCTTGCAGGCACAACCGTAAAGCGTGCAACGCTTAACAACGAAGATTTTATAAAGAGCCTCGATCTACATATTGGCGATAATGTATTCGTTGAGAAGGGTGGCGAAATCATTCCAAAGATTGTTGGTGTTGACGTCAGTCAGCGTTCTCCAGACCTACAACCTGTACAATTCATCACCACTTGTCCCGAATGTGGGTCAACACTGGTGAGATACGCTGGCGAAGCGGCCTATTATTGTCCTAACGACACTGGGTGCCCACCACAAATAAAGGGGCGTATCGAACACTTCATTGCTCGAAAAGCCATGAATATCGACTCCATTGGCCCCGAAACTGTTGACGATTACTTCCGCCGAGGTATTGTTCGCAACGTGGCCGACCTTTATGAGATACGCACCGAGCAAATTAATGGCGACGGAACAAGACAGAAGTCGGCCCTAAAAATAATAAAAGGCATACAAGACTCGGTGGAAACGCCGTTTGAACGAGTGCTTTTCGCCCTTGGAATAAGGTTTGTTGGCGAAACAACAGCCAAACTCTTAGCCAAGCATTTTAAATCGATAGACGCACTCATCGTTGCCACACCCGAACAGCTTGTTGAGGTTGAAGGCGTTGGAACGGTGATTGCCGAAAGTGTGGTGCGCTTTTTCCAAGACAAAGTAAACCTCAATATCATTGCCCGACTACGTCAATACGGACTGCAAATGGAGCTAAGCGCCGACCAACAACAGCCTGCAAGCAACAAACTGGCTGGTAAGAATATCGTTATTAGTGGTGTTTTCGAACACCATAGTCGCGACGAATATAAGACAATGATAGAGCGCAACGGGGGAAAAAACGTAAGTTCGATAAGCAGTAAAACGTCTTTCATCCTAGCTGGAGCCAACATGGGTCCATCAAAGATGGAGAAAGCCCAACAGCTTGGCATAGAAATGATAGACGAAAACACCTTCCTTAACATGCTTGAGCAATGATAAACGTAGAGGTTACACCCCACATTGCTACAGTCTGTCCACATTTTGTAGGCGCATGCCTTGTGGCCAATGTGGTTAACACGCCCTTCGATGCCTTGTTGTGGGAGAAAATCGAAACAGCTCAAGCCCAACTCCGCCAAACACTCACCACCGAAACGCTGAAACAACAACCCAGCATTGCTGCCACAAGACAGGTGTATAAGGCATTGGGTAAAGACCCTTCGCGATACCGACCAGCGTCTGAAGCACTCATCAGACGTTTGTTGCAGGGCAAAAGCCTTTATCAAGCTAATACGCTGGTAGACCTTATCAACTTGGCCAGTATTGTGCATGGCTATAGCATCGGCGGTTTCGATGCTACTAAAATAGCAGGCAACACTTTAAGACTTGGCGTGGGTGAAGCTGGCGAACCTTATGAAGGCATTGGCCGAGGCATGCTCAATATTGAGGGCTTGCCTGTATATCGCGACCAACTGGGAGGTATTGGCACCCCCACCAGCGACAACGAACGCACAAAACTAACCTTAGACACCACCCAACTACTGGTGCTCATCAATGGTTATGACGGCAATGAGGCTCGCGTTTGCGATAACGCCAACCTTATTTCTAACCTTCTTCGCGACCATTGTCAAAGCGATGGCGCACAAATCTTTATTTTCAAACCAGACACTGCAAATAAAACATGGGAATAGTTATCGGCATTGACGTGGGCATTAGCACCACAAAGATTGTGGGGATAAACAAAGATGGTATCGTTATTTCGCCATTGCGCATTAAAGCCACCGACCCTGTAACATCGCTTTATGGTGCCTTTGGCAAATATCTGCACGACAATAAAATTTCTTTGGAAGATGTAGAACACGTGATGCTCACTGGCGTTGGCGCTGCCTACATCAACGACCCTATCTACGGATTGCCCACCAACAAGGCCGAAGAGTTTTTGGCCGATGGCCTTGGAGCACGCTACGAAATGGAGATAGACCGCATGATTGTGGTAAGCATGGGCACTGGAACATCGCTTGTGCAATGTGATGGCGACAGTATCGAGCATATCGGTGGTATCGGTATAGGTGGTGGAACACTGCAAGGACTATCGCGCATCTTGCTTAAGACGGATGATATCAAGCAAGTTTCGGCGCTTGCCGAACAGGGCGACATCACCAACATCAACCTCCTTATCGGCGATATTAGCGCCCTACCCCTTCCTGGTCTTCCCATGGATGCCACTGCAAGCCTTTTTGGCAATGCCAAAAGTAATGCTTCGCGCGAAGACATTGCCCTTGGACTTATCTGCATGGTACTGCAATCCATTGGTAGTGGCACCATCCTTTCATCGCTTAACACAGGCATAAAAGAGTTTGTACTTATTGGCAACCTCACCCTTCTGCCCCAATGTAAAGATGTATTCCCAGCAATGGAGAGACTTTATCACGTGCATTTCCGCATCCCTAAGCATAGCGAATTTTGCACGGCCATTGGCGCAGCGCTTTATTATTATCAAGGTATACTCCACAAAAAAACAAAGGCACAACATCCCTAAAGCACCCAATGACCACAAACAACACCGTAAAAACCAATTCGGCCAAGGCTTGGCTATTGGCTGCACGCCCAAAAACACTCACAGGAGCAGCCGTTCCTGTGCTACTTGGAGCTATGGCCGCCTATCTTGATGCCAACAACGAGATACGCCCTTTGCCCATCGTGTTTTGCTTTCTGTTTGCTTTTGTGATGCAGATTGATGCCAATTTTGTTAACGACTACTTCGACTTTATTAAAGGCAACGATAACGAAAAACGACTCGGTCCAGAACGTGCTTGTGCTCAAGGATGGATTACACCTGCCAAGATGAAGCGCGCTTTATACCTAACCACGCTTATTGCCTGCATCATTGGCTTGCCACTTATCTATTTTGGCGGTTGGCCCACCATCTTTGTGGGCTTAATTTGCGTGCTCTTTTGCTTCTTATATACCACACATCTCTCATATAAAGGCATGGGCGATGTGCTTGTCCTTGTCTTCTTCGGACTTGTACCTGTATATGGCACATACCTCCTTGCCCTCCCCTCGCCATCGTTTTGTATTTCTATTGAAGCGCTAGTCTTATCCCTATCGTGCGGACTGGTGATAGACACCTTATTAATTGTAAACAATTTTCGCGACATCGACAACGATATCGAAGCAGGCAAACGCACACTTGCCGTCAGGTTAGGTTTAGACTGTACCCTGCAACTCTACCTCCTCTCTGGCTTACTTGCCATCAGCTTATCGGGCTTTGTTTTCATTCTTAAAGGTCATTACTTTTCTTTCGTATTATCATTGCTTTATCTGCCTCTGCACTTCAAAACCTTTGGCTTGATGAAAAGCATACGTAGGGGTAAGGCCCTCAACGCAGTTCTAGGCAAAACGGCCGCCAACATCACCGTTTATGGCGTGGCCACTGCCATAGGGATGTGTATTGATACCTTAATAGGTTAGTCGAACAACGCACATTTCAAATAAAAACAACGGAATTATTTCAAACATTGAAAGCCCAAACAACATCTGCCAACAATGCCTGCCTTAACTCCCCACTCCAAGCTGAACTCTAAAATTCACCACATCCCCACCCGCTAACCCCATCAACCCTGCATTAGGCTGTAGCCCAGAATATTTCTCTAACCCGCAGTTTATACGATGGATAAAGCTATCTTTAGGTCGTTGAGTTTCCATCTACAAGCGTCAGTTCTATTTTAAGTAGTTAATCCTTTGCCTATTATAACCTAAATGCAACGGATAAATGCTAATGTTAATTCGGGAATATTCGTAACAACTAAAAAATTCATTGCACCAATGCAATTGCTTTTGCCCCCCAATCAAACCCTTTGCTATGCAGCGAGCTTCAATCTATGCAACAAGAATGAGCTTATATTTAGGCTAAGTGGGGGCTGTGATACTTGTTTTGAATTACTACTTACCCGTTTTACACTGTTAAAGGCAGTATTATTATTTTACAAAAGGCACTCACAAAACCAAACCATTCTAGCGAAAATTTATACCCAAAAACATGTTTTTTGCCCCAAAATCCAGTGCTATGCTTTATATTTAAAACCATTTATCAAGCTTAAAACGGCAATTAGTACCATTTCGCCCTTCTATTTCGCAATTTTCATGAAGTTTTTAGCACCACAAAAACAGCTTTAAATTGGTAAGAAACTTACTTTTACGCATCTTTTTCACACAAAAAAGATGCAACCCCTTTATCATTTGTAAAAATTTAAGCATTTATAGAAAAACTATTTAGCACCACTTTACCTTGCATTTAGCACCATTTCACCTTGCGTTTAGCACCAAAATGCACTGCATTTAGCACGAGTTTACACTGCGTTTAGCTGCATATTGCAAGGCGTTTTGATACATTTAGCATGAAATTTTGCTGCAAACATCCTATTTATTGTTGTAAATCACGGTTTTTATAACAAATACATTAATCCAACAATTATTGCTTGTCAAGTCTTTTTACCTCAAAATAAACTCACGCGAGAATCGAATATTGGCGAACGAATGGCGGATGATGAACAAAAACGCCACTCACAATGTTAATTTTTACACTTAATATTTTACATTCCTCTCTCACTTAAAATACTTATACTCCAAATAAAGCAAAACAAACAAGAAAGTAACGATACAAAAGAGATGTGGATGTAATGCACGGAAAGCCTTGTCGTTGGGTGCAAGCTAGAAATCTAAAAGATACAGCAGTAAAAATAGCGCACACGAACTAAAATACCCAGACAGAAAAATAATATAAAACAGAATAACCAGTAAAACACAAGAAACCCACACCCAATAATGCCAACATCGAACCATGTTTACACACCCCCTACGCCAACAGAAACACACATCAAACACAACTTACATAAAAACACACATTCAACAATGAAGATTTTTTAAGAAAGCCAATCGTTGTTCCCCATTTTTGATTAACTTTGCACCATAATAATAATAACAACCAACACATGGACGATTATCATTCGGATAGATTTATCATCGTGGTAGGAGGTTAAGCTGCAATAAGCTAATCTTCTACACCATTTTATTTGAAGATTGGCATTATGAGGACATATTGGAATTTCAACTCTGCACTAAAGGTTATTGACGAGTGGCAACCCAACTGCTGGATACAAGTAACGTGTCCAACGGAAGAAGACCAAACCCTTCTTGAAGAAAGGTTTAATATTCCCGACTATTTTCTTTCAGACATTAGCGATACCGATGAGCGTGCCCGTTACGAATACGACGACGGCTGGATGCTCATCATTCTCCGTATACCCTATGTAAAGGAAATACGCTCGCGAACACCTTACACCACAGTTCCCTTGGGTATTATTCACAAACGCGATGTAACAATCACCGTATGTTATTACGAAACAAACATGATGATAGACTTTGTTAGCTATCAACAAAAGCGTGGTGAAGGCTTTACCGACCATGTAGACATGATTTTTCGCCTCTTTCTCTCATCGGCCGTGTGGTATCTTAAACGTCTAAAACAAATAAGCACACTCATAGAGAAAGCCAAGCACAACCTAGACCAAGGAGTAAACAACGAGTCGCTTATTGGATTAAGTCGTTTGCAAGACTCGCTCACTTATTTCATCACCTCCATACGTGGCAACGAAAACCTGCTCTCGAAGCTAAAATTCAAGCTGCAAGTAGACGAATTGGACGCCGACCTCATCGAAGACGTAAATATCGAGATGACGCAGGCACGAGAAACAACGAGTATTTACTCAGACATTCTCGAGTCTACCATGGATACTTATTCGAGCATCATCAACAACAATATGAACACTGTGATGCGTACGCTAACATCGGTGAGCATCATCATGATGTTTCCCACACTCATATCTTCGCTGTTCGGAATGAACCTAGTTAATGGAATGGAAGAAAGTAAATGGGGCTTTGCTGTAGCCATCATCATTTCATTCCTCGTTTCAGGTATATCATGGTGGATTTTAAAGGTAAAACGCCTACTTTAGGCACACAATAGTAAAAAAAGATGTACTAAAATTAGGCTCTTTCGACTTTTTTATCTAAGTTTGCACCACAATCACCAACGTGTAATCGTTATAATCAACTAAATCATAATAAATGATGGACTCTCAAGAGAAAGCCCTGCTAGAAAGCGCAACAGACGACACTAGCAAAAAGACCTATAAGTCTAAAGAAGAAATTCTCAAACGTGCAACAGACATTGTAGCAGAGAACGAAACACCCGACAAAGAGGAAATAGATAACCTGAAAACCACATTCTACAAGCTGCACATCGCTGAGCGCGATGCCGAACAAAAAGCATATTTGGAGAATGGCGGTGATCCTAACACGTACCAAGTGCTACCCGACCCTGTTGAAGAAGCTTTTAAAGCACAAATGGGCGTAATTAAGGAAAGAAGGGCTAAACTCTTTCTTGAACAAGAACAAGAAAAACAAGAGAACCTCCAAAAGAAAATAGACATCATAGAGAAAATTAAAGCCATGGCTACATCTCCCGATGAAGCCAACAAATCGTATCAAACCTTTAAGGAACTGCAACAACAATGGAAAGAAATTAAGTCGGTTCCTGCAGAAAAGGCTAACGAATTGTGGCGTAACTACCAACTCTATGTTGAACAATTCTACGACTTACTAAAACTCAATAGCGAAGCTAGGGAATACGATTTCAAGAAAAATCTGGAACTCAAAGAGAAACTTTGCGAGAACGCTGAACGTTTGGCCGAAGAAAAAGACACGATTAGCGCTTTCCATCAATTGCAAGAACTACATCAGGAATACAGAGAAATCGGTCCGGTTTCGAAAGAGTTGCGCGAACAAATTTGGGCACGCTTCAAAGCAGCTTCTTCGGTAATTAACAAGCGCCATCAACAACATTTCGAGGAAATGCGTGCTAACGAAGAAGAGAATCTGGCCAAAAAAACTGCGCTCTGCGAAAAAGTAGAGTCGCTAGTAGCAGCAGAAAACAAAGGTGCTGCCGACTGGGAAAAGTGCACAAAAGAAATCATCGATATACAAGCAGAGTGGAAAACCATTGGGTTTGCTCCACAAAAGATGAACGTTAAGATTTTTGAACGATTTAGAACTGCTTGCGACATATTCTTCTCGCGTAAAGCCGAATTCTTTAAAGGCATGAAAGAGAAGTATGCCCAAAACACAGAAAAAAAGAAAGCATTGGTAGAAAAAGCTCAACAACTCTCTGAAAGCACCGACTGGAAGTCGACTGCCGACAAGCTTATCGCCTTGCAAAAAGAATGGAAGACCATTGGAATGGTGCCTAGAAAATTGGGCGATAAACTATGGAATGATTTTATTGCTGCCTGCAACCACTTCTTTGAAGCTCGTAGCGCTGCACATGCCGACACAAGAGGCGAGGAGCGCGAGAACCTAAGCAAGAAAAAAGCAGTAATTGCAAAACTTAAAGAGATGTTAGGTAAGGCACAAGACAATGCTGCTGAAACCATCAAACAGCTAATTGAAGAGTATAATGCCATTGGACATGTACCCTTTAACGAGAAAGATAAGCTTTACACACAATTCCGTGAAACAGTAGATAAGCTCTATAAAGAACTGAACATATCTGCAGCCAGTCAAAAGCTAGACGACTTTAAGAGCAACCTGAGGAACCTTGCAAAGAAAGGTGTAGACGTGGTTGACAACGAGCGAGGAAAACTGATGCGCCGTTACGAGGCATTGAAATCGGAAATTCAAACCTACGAGAACAACCTTGGCTTCCTCACAGCTAAGAGTAAGAAAGGTAATAGCCTTGTTGACGAGATGAATAGAAAAGTGGAAAAGCTGAAAGACGATATGCAGCTTGTACGCCAAAAGATAAAAGCTATCGACCAACAAGAGCAAGACTGAAAAGGATAACAAACAACATGTATAACAAATAAAAACAACCCTATCCTCGTAACACAATGGAATGGTTAACAAACCTCTTTAACAACAACGACTCAGTAGCGCACATTGTACTGCTTTACTCCATCGTCATTGCTGGCGGTGTGCTGCTCGGTAAAGTAAAAATAGCGGGTATCTCGCTAGGAGTAACTTTCGTTCTGTTCGTTGGTATCTTAGCAGGGCACATCAAATTCACTGCGCCCACCAACATTCTTACATTCATGCAAGACTTTGGACTGATACTCTTTGTCTTCTGCATTGGTTTGCAAGTTGGTCCTGGTTTTTTTGAAAGCTTCAAGAAAGGTGGCATCAAGCTCAACTTACTATCAGTGAGCCTCATCTTATTGAACGTGCTTGTGATGTTTGCCTGCTACTTTATCTTCTTCGACACAAAGGATCCAAACACACTCCCCATGATGGTTGGAACACTGTCGGGTGCAGTAACCAACACTCCTGGTCTTGGTGCTGCCAACGAAGCACTAACTAGTTTGGATGCTTCGTTCCCAAATGGCTTGCCACAGATTGCTTCAGGTTATGCTTGCGCCTATCCTTTAGGTGTACTAGGCATCATTGGTGCGACCATCGCCGTTAGGTATATTTGCCGTGTAGACTTGCAAGAAGAAGAAGAAAAACTTGCAGCACAAGAGGGTGAAGACCCACACGCAAAGCCTTATATCATGCACTTGAAAGTGAACAACTCGTATCTAGACGGCAGAACTCTTGGAGAAATTTCTGACTTCTTGAACCGTGACATGGTGTGTACTAGGCTCTTACACGAGGGAAAAATTGTTATTCCCAAGTCGGATACCATTTTCTCGCTAGGCGACGAAACACTTGTAGTGTGCGCCGAAAGCGATGCGGAAGCAATACAAGCCTTTATCGGCGAAAAACTCGATGAAGAATGGGAATACGAAGATAAAGAGCAACCCATGGTGTCTAAACGCATTGTGGTAACTCGCCCCGCTATTAATGGTAAGTTGCTGCGCGAAATGCACTTCTCAAGTGTATATGGTGTAAACATCACACGCATCACTCGTCAGGGAATGAACCTCTTTGCTAGTCGCAATCACCGCTTTCAAATTGGTGACCGCGTAGTGGCAGTTGGTCCAGAAGACCACGTTAACCGCGTTGCAGAAGTTCTTGGTAACTCAATGCGCCGTCTTGATGCACCTAATATTGCTACCATCTTCATTGGTATTATCGTGGGTATCCTCTTCGGAAGCATCCCCGTAAACATCCATGGCATCCCTGCTGCCCTCAAATTGGGTATCGCTGGTGGTCCATTGGTTATAGCCATTCTCATTGGTCGATTTGGTTATAAGTTCAAATTGGTTACTTACACCACCACTTCGGCCAACCTAATGCTGCGCGAAATAGGTTTGGCATTGTTCTTGGCGAGTGTAGGAATTAAGGCTGGCGCACACTTCTGGGACACCGTTATACAAGGCGATGGTATCAAATATGTGTACACAGGCTTCCTTATCACCGTGATACCAATCCTAATTGTAGGCACAATCACCCGAATAGTGTATAAATTCAACTACTTTACCATTATGGGTATGCTTGCTGGTACATGCACCGATCCACCCGCTTTGGCTTATGCCAACCAGATTTGTTCGAGCGAAGCGCCTGGTATCGGCTACTCCACCGTTTATCCACTAAGTATGTTCTTGCGTATTTTCACGGCGCAGCTCATTGTACTCTTCTTCTGCGGATAAAGTTAAAGTAGTATATCATCAGTTGGGCGAAAGAGTCCCACATTTATAGTTAATTAAAGCCTGCAACCAACTTCTCTGGTTGCAGGCTTTTTATTACTGGACCGTATCAGCCTTACACTGTTTTCACCAATTCGGTAAAAGTTCATTAACCTTCGTTTCTACTATGGTCTTGGTAATCTTTTGATATATTCAGAAATTCAATGCTGATGACGGCATGTGTCCATTAGCAACTAATTTGTAGAGTTTACCCTGTTACGCAAATTGGAAAGAGCCGACATGAACGACAAAATATAAGGTGAAAACCTATCTAGTTTTCACCTTATTACAATATATCGTCGAGCTAAAACATCAGGCCAAACGACAAAGTTCTGAACTTAGGTCCGTAGCCATCGCGCAACAAGTTGCAAGGACTATACTTGAAATAAAAGTCAGGAACACCACGAATAGAGAATGTACCCATGAAATCAACTGTAACTGGATTGATACGTACATCTTTGTCTACATCTTTCAACTGGTGACCATCCTTTTCGTAGCATGTTTTCAAGCTACCATAAGTGTTGAAATTGATAACAGGACCAAGGCTGAAACCAAACCATTTGCCTTCATATCCATAGCGAATAGGAAGGTTGACGCTGAAAACTTTGATACGAGAGAACTGGGGATTACTGCCCGCGGGATAATTGTCGAGGGCAACCGAGCGGTTGTCTTTCACGAAACGCAGGTCATCAGTCATGCGATAATTTCGCCAATCGAGCCCCAATCCCATTGAAAGAAAGTGATTGTTTCGCCACGGGCGATAGGTCCAATCGGTTACAATCCACCACAATTCCCATGATTTGAAAGGCTGAATGTCGGCACTTGTTGGCATTCCCACGGCGTTGTTGAAGCCCACAACGAAGTGAGTCGATAACTCTGACCTTGATTTTTTCCTCCGTGGCTTACTGAAACCTGCAATAGAGAAGCTCCAAGTGTCGTCATTGATGGTTGAAGTGCTCACGTAATTACTGTCAACAAGCTGAATGTTACTCACGTAATGAAAGGTTTGATTACCCTCTTTACCCCACACTTCCACACTTTGTACAGAGTCACCAGTGATGATTTTCACTTTCCGAGGCCGTTCAACAACCACCGTATCATTGTCTGATGGTGTGGCTTTGGCAGCCAAGCTGAAGGCCAATGCCACGTAAACGAAGATCTTTTTCATAACTATATCTTTAATGTATTAGTTTTCTGAGTTCGGCAATACTTTCCACTTTGCCTTCCATATATACCACGGTAATCATGGTCGTTCGCCCTTTTCGGCAGGTGACATAGCACAGGTAGCGGTTCATATTGCCCAGTTTGGGTAGGGTCATGATAAGGGTTGTCGTGCCGTTTCGGGTGGTTTGTTCCGTTCCCAGGGCCGTTTTGCAGTCGCTGTCAACCAAATCGTCTACAACATTTCGTTGTTGTTCGGTGGCATTGAAACGAATACTGCGATAGAAATCAAGTTTGTATTTGCTGATGGCACGGCCTTTCACCCTGACGTCTACCATCTCTTCGTGCGGCACAACCTTACCTTGAAAGAGGGCGTTCACGTTCAAACCTTGCTGAGCATGTGCCCCAAAGGCTAGAAGTGCCACAATTGCTGTTAAGAATAAACGAAGTTTCATAACGATGTATTTTATCTTATTCCATTTATTGGTTTCCGAAGATGTCGTGCAACTGACCGTCTACGTTTGGTTCACCATCCTGACGAATGGTTTGCAATGTTTCGTCTACCTCTTTCATTACGGTGGCGGGGGCAGTCACATGCTTATTGTAGATGTAGGCCTCGCAATAGTCCTGTGGTTCCGTTCGCCACAACATACCGCCCACCCCAGCCACTACAAGCAAAGCAATCGAGGCAGCAATGCCGATGAACAATGGGCGTGAAAGCAAACCATGCAGCAAAGGTTGTACTTTATGCTGATGCTGCTTGGGTGTACACATGACTGCAATCGAGCGGAAATATTCGCGCATAGGTAGCAAGTCTTCTGATACCTCATCGCCTGAAAAATAGCAATAAAGCTTACATTCTTCATCAAGTGTGGTGTCACCATCCATGAAACGAGCCACTAAAATCCTGATTTCTTCGTCCTTATTCATTGCATTGTTGTTTTAATTGCTGTCTGATGGCTTGTCGTGCACGGCTCAACGCCTTTCTGACAGCCGTTTCATTACTCCCCGTGAGTGTTGCTATCTCACACATTTCCATGCCTTCCATGTGACGCAGCCGCATGATTGTCTGCTGCATCGTGGGCAGTTTGTCAACAAGCTGCATCGCCTTTTCGTAGCGTTCGTCGCATGTTGGTTCGCTTTCCGCCACGTTTTCGGGAATATCAATGGTGGTTTGGAGTCGCCGTAAACAATCAATACAGCGGTTTCTCACCAGCACCAAAGCCAAAGGCCCCATGGGAATACGCAGCTTGTCGAGCAATTGCCAGAGCTTCAACAACACATCCTGCACAACATCCTCAGCCTCCTCGCTAGCTTTTAGATAGCTGCGAGCAACTGAAAGCATGCGCGGACGGTTGCGTTCCACCTCTTCTTTATATTCGTCGACGGTCATTTGTTGTTCTCTTATTTACTTATAGTACGCAGGAGCTTTCCTTTTGTGACACAAAAATACGTTTTTCTTGCATTAAATCAAAAAAAGAGAATTGAAACTATTCATTGCTCATACATCGTAGGGCGTTACGGATTAAACAGACCACATCAGCTTGTAAGGATAAAATGCTTAACACCCTAATATATAAGGGTTAACCTGATTACAAACTAAGCATTCATTGCGTAACGTTGAGGTTTGTAAACAAAGCAACAACACTACACTCGAAATGTGATACAAGTATGGCGATGAAACCGTCTTGCTTTTTAATATTTCTATAAATTGAGCATTGTTTGTTACCTTTCAGATGCCAACACAAGATAAGCAATCCTCTCATTTACGAAGTGCTGTACAAATCAACTCGCAGGTTTATAAACTCACGAAAATCCAACAACTTCCGAATGAACCAATTCATCAGCCCAGAAACTCGTCAACTCAAAAAATTATAAACTCATCAACTAACCAACTCAAAAGCTTAAATTATTATCTTTTATTTTACAATATCACTCTAATTTTCGCTTCGTTCTAGCGAAAATATAGGCTCAAAAGTAGGTAAATGGCCACTATTTCTAACCTTTCACGCCATTCGTTTTGTCTATTTTTAAGCAAAGAACCTGCATTTTGCACCATTTTGCCTTTCTAGTTTGTCTGCCAGCTCGAAATTTTTCATGTCCAATAACGCACTTTTTCCCCTAAAACCCCACTTTTTAATGGCTATTTTGCCCCTCTGAGCTATGTATTTAATGATTCTAAGAGGTTTTGTTTATACCATTACAGCGTATTTTTATGCTTTTCGGCTTCCATTTAGCACCATTTTGACTTGCATTTAGCAGCATTTTACCTTGCGTTTTGCACCAAAATGCCTTGCGTTTTGCACCAAAACGCACTACATTTAGCACCAAAACGCACTACATTTAGCGGCAAATAGCCCCGAAAGAGGTGCAAATGGCGACCTATTGAAATAAATATTCATTTTGCCGAATGTACATGCTAAACTTTTTTTGCATCAAAACAAACCTTCGCGAGAATCGATTTTTTGCGGCAAGGTGTGCGCTTGATGAGCGGAAAGGGCACTCATAATGTTAAATTTCTTACTGAAAACCAGACAAAATAGGTGCGCCACATACAGGCGTATGACAACGGGACGGAACGCATGTACGATTACGACCGCCAGCGCGAGCAGTATAAAAAATGGGGTAGTTTAGCGAAACATTTCAAAAAGAAATATGGTGTTTATCTTTTTTTTACTACTTTTGTAGTGACTAAAACCTACATATCATGACTAACAAGAAACGATTGGCATACGTGTTTACTTCTATTTTGGCTTTGTTACTTGTAGCTTGCGAGAAGCCATTAGTTGAAAACGAGCAGGAAAAAGTGAAAGATACCGATGGTGTAACGCTCATTTTTGAAGCTCCAACAGCAGAACCATACGCCGAAATTGGTGGAGATGGTAATACATGCGCTATTAAAAATGCACCTTTAACCCAATTAAGCGTGTGCGTATTTAAAGACGGTAAACGCGTAAAAAGCGTGCATCTGTCTGCAGACAATGAATTGTTTATGAAACCATCTCTGCAACTAGACGATGGCACCTATACTGTTGTGGCTGTGGCACACGCGGGAATTGACCATGCAACGATTAGCAAAACGCAACGTATAGCGTTTCACAAAAATAAAGTTACGGACACCTATATGTATAATGGGGAAATAACGGTGAGTGGAAATAACACCTTAACCCTACCTATGACTCGTGTAACAGCCAAGTTTCAATTGTGTGTAACAACTCCTCTCCCCAAAGACGTCACACAAATAGAGTTTAGATATACAGGTGGTAGTAGCACATTAGATGCTAAGAGCCATGAAGGATGTGTAAATTCGCGACAGACTGAGACACGCGAGGTTGATGAAGAGATGAGAAAATCGCCACCTACCTTTGCCATATACACCTTTCCACGTGCTGACAGTGATGGCCTTAAAATAAAAGTTTACTTCAACGACAAGAGTGGAAGAACGTTATTCGCTGCTGACTATGAAGAAGTACCTGTAATGGTAGGAAAAAAGACCAGCTATAAATGCGAACTTCCGAAAGACTTTGTTGATGCGTTGTAACTGAAATAAAGCGATTGTGGCTAATGAAAGCACCAAACGTATAATGTACATATCTTTAAAACCTATACGAAAATCTTTGGTTTTAAAGGCAAGTACAAAACAACATGGTGCTTAAAGCAACAAGTTATTTATGATAAAATCTATTTCTCAGCCCACTTAACTGCTACACGGCATGCTTCAGCTGTATTTCCATCGGGTGTACACTTCACAATACGATAAAGTTCATCCCCAGGCGAAACTTCTTCCTTAAAATAATGTAGCACGTCTCCAAAATGACTTTCAGCCACATAAGCCACATCAAGGCGTTTAACACGGTAAGTGCTATGCCAAGATTCAGGCATTAAGTCGAATAGATGTTCTAGATATTTTACGCTATTAATGTGCCCGTTAATATCTACATCGCTGTAATGTGTCTCAAACGAGCCCACCAAATCGGCCTCTCCACCCATCTTTACCCTAGAAGAAGCATCAATGGGGCAAGGTTTTTCTGTATCAACATAGTTCACAATACTACCCTCTTTTATGGCAAGTATATCAGCTGGCTGACGTGTTTGGGTGTCAATCATGGCCCATACGCTGCGACCATAACCATAAACTTCACCTGTTTGCGCATCTGCCATTTTAAAATTACGATGGGTAAAGAAGCGCATCACACCATCAACCCATGTTTCCACGTTCATCCGAGAGTAGGCTTTAGGCAAACATTCAAGTTCTATAGCCAATCTAGAAAGCACCCAAGTTTTATGAATTTCATTCAAATAGGTCATGCCAAAGCCTCTATCATTAGAATGAAAGTCGGCTGCATTGAGCAGATGATTACCCAAATGTCCTACAAAAAGCCGTTGCGAGAAGTCGCAATGAAAGGGTTCTACTAGGAATTCGTACTTTCCTATTTTATCTAGTGTCATAATATTCAATGGTTTTAATATAAAAAATAACAACAAAGCCTTGTTTCCCGCATTAGTCAATAGACAAAATAATAGCCATCTAAGACCCAAACTACAGGTACGAGCAGCCTCTTTGCCCCATTAAGCTACTGCAAAGATAGTCAGAAAAAACGTTATGTCACTTGTTTGTCTGAAATAAATAAGAACTTTGCACATATTACGCGGAGTGAACCTTCAGGTTTGTGCAAGTGCTCGACTATTTAAAGAACACAAACAAGCTGCAACACAACACTCCAACAATCGCTTTAAGCACATTCACTACTACAAAAAAAATCCCGACACGCTTTAGCATGTCGGGATTTATCTTTATCTACTATTTACGAATATTATTCGCCTTTAGCGTTGTCGTTGAAAGTAGCAACACGGTTGAACGAAACTTCTTCGAACAGCGTGTCGGTTACACCCATACCCTTAGTGGTAAGGCGGCTAGCTGCAATCTTATATTTCTTAACAAGTGCATCCTTAACGGCTTGAGCACGAGCGTCAGAAAGTTTTTGGTTCAATTCGGGGCTTCCTTCAGGTGAAGCATAGCCACGGATTTCAACTTTAGCTTCGGGGTGATTTCTCATATACGAAGCAATCAGTTCCAGCGGAGCGTATTGTGCAGGGTCGATAACCGACTTACCTTGACGGAAAAGAACAGTGGGTTGCAGGTTGGTAACTGTTTCCGATTTCACGTTCTTAATAATCGTCTTAGGTTGGTTGTTGCAGTCGTCAAGAGCCTTTTGCAAGTCAGCAATTTGACGATCCTTCTCTGCCAAACGGCTATCTTTACCGTTCAAGTCGTTGCGGAGGTTGTTGATTTGAGCGTTCAAACCATCGATTTCAGCTTGGTCGCGAACTTGAGCAATTTGGAAGTTGTGTGTACCGTTTGAGTTTCCAAAACGATAAACCAAACCAGCATTGAGCTGAACACGAGACTCATCGAGGTTATACTTCAAGCCACTGTAACCTACTCCATTAAGAGCATAATAGATAGCGGGCTCGATATAAGCTTGGAATTGCTTCTTAGAACCGAAGTTGAAAGCAAAGTCAAGAGCTACCTTAGAGGTAAGATAGTTTGCATTGTCGAAACCTTTGTTGTTGAAAGTACGTTCCCAACCAAAGCCATACAAACCGATAATCTCGAATGCACGTGGCTCACCTTTGTAACCACCGAACCAGTTGCTGAAGTTAACGGTTGCCAAAGCAGAAGCGTTAATTTCGCGAACGAATGTTCCCCTTGACTCCCCTGGTTTGTTAGAGAAGTATGCGTTACCATCCAATGCTACACCAAATACAGGAGTAAAGTAACGACCAATACGCAAACCTGCATTAGGGTTGAGGTTGTGCATCCATCTAACACCTGTAGTATTAGTAGTCAAACCACCATTAATTCCAACATAAAAATTGTCGAAAGTTTTGCTTTCTGTTACTGTTTGTGCAGAAACAGTTGCTGCCATAGAAGCGGCAGCGAAAAGAGTAAACAACTTTTTCATTTCTGAATAATTTAATTTGTATTATCTTAAATCTCAATCTAAACGGTTGCAAAGGAAAATAAAAATCCTGTAAGTACCAAATAAAACAGCAAAAAAAAACAGTTTTACCCCCTAAAATCCCCAAAAAAGAGATAAAATAGAACAGAAATAGCAGTTAAACCAATAAAAAAAATGCATTTCAATGCACTCTTTCACCTTTTTTTGTAACTTCGCATTATGAAGAAAATCATATTGATTACGGGAGGGCAACGTTCTGGTAAAAGTGCTATTGCAGAACGCATGGCTCTTGATTTGTCGCCTTCTCCTGTCTATTTGGCTACCGCTCGTGTTTGGGACGATGAGTTTAAACAGCGCATTGTCAAGCACCAAGAGCGGCGTGGAGACTGTTGGACCAATATAGAAGAAGAGAAAGCACTCAGTAAACACCGCTTATATAATAAGGTGGTGGTGGTGGATTGTATCACGTTATGGTGCACCAACTTCTTTTACAACGAGCATAGCGACCCCTCTGCTTTGCCCGATGTAGACAAAATTCTTGAGGAATTGAAAACCGAATTTGACAAATTCACGGCGCAAGAAGCTACTTTTATCTTTGTCACCAATGAAATTGGCAGTGGCGGTGTGAGCAACAATGCCCTACAACGCAGATTTACCGACCTACAAGGATGGATGAATCAATATGTAGCCTCTAAAGCCAACGAAGTTTATCTCATGGTTAGTGGCATAGCAGTAAAAATTAAGTAGCGTAAGTTTTATTTTCAACATTTTGTTCACGCAGACTTTACCTTTCGCCACCCTATCTCCGCAAATCATTTTCCTGCAAAATCCGAAAACAACACATACGTCACCCCGGCTCAAAATCAAAATTTTCGAACAATGACACACTTCGACATACCGCCATTAACACTCAATGAGTCTCTCATATGGCAAAAGATAGACAACCTCAACAAACCCAAAGGTTCACTAGGAATGCTTGAAACCCTTGCTTTCAGAATTTGCCGCATACAAAATACGTTGTCGCCTACCCTTTCTCATCCATGCCATCTGCTCCTTGCAGCCGACCATGGCATCGAGCGCGAAGGCGTAAGCGTGTCGCCCAGAGCGGTAACTTGGCAACAAATGATTAACTTCACAAATGGTGGAGGAGGTGTAAACCTCTTCTGTAAGCAACATGGTTTCGAGCTCACGCTAGTGGATATGGGCGTAGACCACGACCTTTCGTCCCATCCTTCAATACTCAACCGTAAGATAGATAACGGCACACGTAATTTTCTTTACGAACCAGCAATGACCAAACAGCAGATGCATCAAGCACTTCAAACAGGATTTTCACTGGCAGAAACCTGCCACACCAAGGGTTGCAATGTGCTTTGCCTTGGCGAAATGGGTATCGCAAACACCTCGCCATCTAGTATTTGGATGAGTATTTGGGGAAAATTGCCCCTCAAGAGTTGTGTGGGAAGTGGGTCAGGACTAAACACAGCGGGCGAAAAACATAAGTTGACCATTCTTGAACAGGCCGTTAACAACTTCGAACGCCAACCCCTACCCCACAACGACCCTTCTACCATCATCCAATATTTCGGCGGTTTCGAGATGGTGGCTGCCATTGGAGCGATGCTTCGTGCTGCCCAACTGCGCATGCTGGTGCTTGTTGACGGCTTTATCATGTCTGCTTGTATGTTAGCCGCTAGCCGCTTACAACCCGCTGTGCTTGATTATGCCATCTTCGGACACTGTGGCGACGAACTCGGACACCGCAAATTGCTCGAACTGATGCAAGGCCAGCCCATCTTACATCTGGGAATGCGTCTAGGCGAAGGCACTGGCGCACTGTGTGCCTACCCCATTATCGAGAGTGCTGTACGAATGATTAACGAGATGAATAACTTTAAAGATGCAAATATCGACAAATACTTCTAGATGGTACGACCGTCCTTGGGCGGCCTTCATCTTCTTCACCCGACTCCCTTTCTGGCGTTTACATCAGCCACCCAAAGAAGCTTACACCTCTGTCGTTGAATTTTGGCCACTCACAGGATGGCTCACTGGCGCGCTAATGGCTACCATCATCTGGTTTGGTTCAAAGGTTATGCCCTTTCCCATCATTCTTTTGGCTGCCATAGCGGTGCGTTTATTGCTCACTGGCGCACTTCACGAAGACGGGTTAGCCGATTTCTTCGATGGTTTTGGTGGTGGCGGAACCAATCGCACACGCATTCTAGCCATCATGAAAGACTCGCATATCGGCACTTTCGGCGTTCTGTCGCTCATCTTTTATTTCGCCTTATTATTTTCATGCATGTATGCTCTTGGCCCGTTATATGCTTCTGTCGTGGCATTTGCTGCCGACCCATTCTCTAAAATGGTGGCCGGACAAATAACCCAACTCCTTCCTTACGCCCGAACCGAGGAGCAAGCCAAGGCACACAACATCTATCGCAGGTTCAATGTATTTGCTGGTTTATCGCTCATGATTCAAGGACTCTCCCCTTTTGCAGCCCTACTCTACTTTGATTACCATTGGGGCAATGCACTGTTAAATTGGAATTACCTAGTGGCAGCGCCCTGCTTCACCATGTTTTTTCTTTACATGCTAATGCTTCGCCGTATCAAAGGCTACACGGGCGATTGTTGTGGAACCGTATTTCTACTCTGCGAACTGGCTTTTTACTTAACCGCCGTTGCACTACTTGCCCCTTCGTTCACCCTCTAAAATTGTTTTGTTACATGGAAATCATTCTCGTAAGACACACCAGCGTGGCCGTACCAAAGGGCACTTGCTATGGCTGGACCGATGTTGAACTATCCAACACCTTCGAACAAGAGGCCACAGCCACACACAAGGCCTTACTCGATTATGCCCCTTTCGATGCAGCATACACTTCACCGCTTAGCAGAGCCACCCGCCTTGCTACCTTTTGCGGATATAAAGACGCTACCACCGACCTGCGCTTGCGCGAAATGAACATGGGCGATTGGGAGATGCAACGCTTTGACGAGATAACCGACAGCAACCTACAACGCTGGTACAACGATTATATGAACGTGCGAACAACCAACGGCGAAGGATTCCCCGACCTCTATTCTCGTGTTTCAAGCTTTCTCAACCAGCTCAAAATGCTACACCATCAACGGGTTGTGGTGTTCGCACATGGAGGCGTTTTGGTGTGCGCAGGCATCTACGCAGGATTGTTTAAACGCGAAAACGCCTTCCAAAACCTCACTCCATTTGGCGGATTGCTAAAAATCAACATCTAAACTGCCCATCAATCGCACAATGAATATAAAACATTACGTGCAGATAATCTTACCTCTTTATACACAGAGAACATTTCAAATGCTCAAATATTAACTTATTTTAATTCTATAAAGTAACAAATGTTACCAAACACCTAGCAAATTACGCATAATTTTGCAAAAAATCAGAATAAAGACAGCACAAAGCATGGAACATACAATGAAAGGTTACCTACCACCTATGGACCCCGAAAAGCTTAAAGCGCTTTTCGAAATTGAGAATGCATTTAAGGCCGGACAACTTTCGGCCGACGAAGCCCGGTTGCAAATCAAACAACGCGTTGGCAAAGTTAGCGCATACCACGTGGCTTATATCGAGCAAACCATGACCGAAGAAAGCAGCGACGAATGCATTCGCGAAGACGTACATGCCATCATCAACATGCTAGGCGACCAAATAGATAACACTTTGCCCAATCTTCCAGCCAACCACCCCATTATGCATTACCTTAAAGAAAACGAGGAAATGAAACGATTGCTCTTGGCGGTAGAAGACTTGGTGCAATACCCTATGATAAAAAACCAATGGCTTGAACTTTATGACAAGATTAGCCAATACCCCTTACACTACAAACGAAAACAAAACCAACTTTACCCCGTACTCGAACGCAAGGGATTTACACGCCCCACAACAACAATGTGGACCTTCGACGACATGGTGCGCGATGAAATTCGCGAGGCCGAACGCCTGCTACGCGAAGACCAAGAAGACGCGTTCATCAAACAGCAAGAACGTGTTGTGCTCTACACACGCGACCTCATGGAGAAAGAGGAGTTTATTCTCTACCCCACATCGATGGCCCTTATTAACGAAGAAGAGTTTGAAGACATGAAGAGTGGCGACCAAGAAATTGGTTTTGCCTTCTTCGAGGTGGAACACAACACCTCTGAAACAAAAACAGAATCTAAACCCAATCAACACGATAACTTTGCAAACGACCTCCAAACGCTACTAGCTAAATACGGATACTCGGCTGGTGGAGACGAAAAACTGGAGGTCACCACGGGTAAACTTACACTCGAACAGATAAACCTCATCTACAAACATCTGCCTATCGACATTTCGTTTGTGGATGAAAACGAACTCGTTTGCTTCTATTCGGATACCGACCACCGCATTTTCCCTCGCAGCAAAAACGTCATCGGACGAGAGGTGATGAACTGCCACCCACGAAAAAGCGCCCACATCGTGCGCGAAGTGATAGACAAACTAAGGAGCGGTGAACAAGACAAGGCCGAATTTTGGATTAACAAACCTGGCCTTTTCATCTACATCTATTACGTGGCTGTACGCGATAAGGATGGAAAGTTTCGCGGTGTACTAGAAATGATGCAAGATTGCACACATATACGTGCCTTGCAAGGGTCGCAAACGCTACTCACTTGGAGCTCAGGCAAAACTGCTGAAACCACCAAACAGCCTGATGAAGCAGCAAACCAACTGGATGAGAACGCTGAAACAGGAGACGACGAAGCTACAAATGCACCTATAACAGACATCACACCGCAAACGCGCCTCAAAGAACTGCTCAAGCAATATCCCATCCTTAAAGATAAACTAGCTGACATCAACCCCAAATTTAAAATGCTAAACACGCCTCTAGGCAAATTAATGATGGGTAAAGCCGATGTGCAAACCATGAGCGAACGCTCGGGAATGCCACTCAACAAGCTTATAGAAGAGTTGAAGAAACTTGTGAAATAACATCTCAAATAGGTATTAGAAAGGGTAACATCCGTCCGCCTGCCGAATGCTCAACAACATTCTCGCAGACGGACTTTTTGTTTATGCACTTCAATACAACAACTTACTAAATCAACAACACTACAAAAGCATCAAATATTCTTGCCTCTTTCAAGATTGAGACTGCTCCCTTTGTAAAAGTGTAAATTAAAGCGCACAAAATTTAACACTATGAGTGCCGTTTTTGCAACCAATTGCTCACGCAGTTGCAAATATTCGATTCTAGCAGAGGTTTATTTTGAGATAAAAAGACTTGACAAGTAAATATTGGAGAAATAGTTTCTTCGTTACAAAAACCGGGATTTGGGTCAGGAAACAAGCAGTTTTAGCAAATAAATCATGCTAAATGTACCAAAATGCATTGCAATATGCTGCTAAATGCAATGTAAACTCGTGCTAAACGCAGTGTGTTTTGCTGCTAAACGCAAGGTAAAATGGTGCTAAATGCAAGGTAAAATGGTGGTAAACGCATATTGCCCATGCACTTAAATCTTTACAAAAGACAACTTTTTTACACATTAAAGGTGAAAAAACAAACAAATAACACGACCTTTTACCTACTAAAAGCTGTTATTTCGACGATGAAAAAATGCAATCTTCACACCAAACAGGAAGGTAAAAAGGTATTAATTGCACCTACAAACCCCGAAAACGATGTAAAAGAAAAAACAAAGAGCCGATTTTTAAGACAAAAACCGTACTTTTCAGCATAAGTTTACGCTAAAAAGAGTTGAAACGAAAACTATTCTTGTAAAATAAACAAACCAAATTTAACAAACGAGGAAAGTAACAGTAGCCTAGCATCAACAACTTCTGTGAAGCCTAATGATAGCATAAATATAACTGCAGCTCTCCACATTTGTTCGAGAGGACAATGCTTTAAAAGTATAATTGACGATAAAAGCAAAGCCAGCTTTTGCAACAAACCACCCCGATTGTAGTTACCATAAATGCCCTATTGCAATTAAATAACAACAATTCAGCAACCCAATCATATACTCACTTACAAATGCGCACTTAACAACAACCTAACAAACTTTCAAACAGCGTTTGAAGGACACCACAGAGAAGTGCAAAAAACGTATTAGGGCATAGCAAGTAGTTTTGCCCTACCATCAAAAACACGTCTTACCCAACAAAATCAACCAGCCTCGCCTTGCCTCGGCAAGCTTTGCAATTAAAGAGAGCCAAGTTTATTCACCCAAATATCGCGTAATTGTGTCATTCGGTCGAACACAATATTAGCTCCTTCTCCGGCCAAAGTAGCATTTGGCAAGAGGCCACTATTAACAGCAATGGTAAAAATGCGTGCAGCCACACCCGCTCGCACACCCATTGGTGCATTTTCAACAACAAGCCCTTGCCAAGGTTGCAAGTTACCAGCCTTCTGCAACCCTATTAAATAAGGGTCGGGCTGTGGTTTTCCGCGTTTTACATCATAAGCCGACACAATTTTATCGGCTGTAACAAATCCCTTAAAATCGTGTTGCAAACGTTCAATCAAAGGCAGTTGTGCGCTTCCTGTAACCACGACAATAGTCATGCCAGATGCCTTTATCTTCTCCATCAACTCTAAAACGCCCTCCATAACAGGCGCTTTGGGTAGCAACCCAAAAAGTCGAGCCTTTTCATCATACATCATTTGTGCCTCGTCTTCCGTGATGTCACGTCCCTGTTGTTCTTTAACCATCTGTGTAATGGTTTCAACACCGCGCATTCCTTCTGTGGCATACACATCATCGACCGTCATTTTCAGTCCAAACTTACGCATAGCCTCCTGCCAACAACGCGCATGGTTGGGCATAGAGTCATACAACACGCCATCCATATCGAAGAGCACAGCACGCGGTTGGAAGCATTCAAAACCCTGATTATCCAAATACAGTCTCACTTCCTGCTCGTGTCCAAAGGGGAGATTGTGCGAAGTGTGAGCATACATCTTGTTCATTTGCGAATATAAAAACAAGCAAAACGCCTCTTCGTTTTTATCAGCGAAGAGGCGTTTCGCAAATTAAAGCGTTTATTTCAGACGTTCTTTTATAGCCTTACTTTCGGCTTCGTAGCCAGGTTTGTCTAGTAAGGCAAACATATTTTTCTTGTAAGCCTCAACGCCAGGCTGGTTAAATGGGTTCACACCCAGCACGTTTCCGCTTATACCACAACCTATTTCGAAGAAATAAATCAATTGTCCGATATAGTATTCGTTCAGTTCGGGCACAACAACGCGAATATTTGGCACGCCACCGTCAACGTGAGCGAGCAGCGTTCCCAGCTCGGCCATTTTGTTAACCTCGTCAACACGTTTTCCGGCAAGGAAGTTCAAACCGTCTAGATTCTCATCATCACTGGGGAACAACAGTTTCTTTGCGGGTTGTTCAACACTTATAACGGTTTCGAAGATGCTGCGTTCGCCCTCCTGAATCCATTGCCCCATAGAGTGCAAGTCGGTGGTAAAGTCGCATGCAGCGGGGAAAATACCCTTGTGTTCTTTACCCTCGCTTTCGCCATAAAGTTGCTTCCACCATTCGGCAATGAAGTGCAACTTAGGCTGATAGTTCACCATTATCTCTATTTTCTTACCCTGCTCTGTGTATAATGCATTGCGCACAGCAGCATATTGTGCAGCAATGTTCTCCTCAAAAGGCACGTTTGGAGCAGTGGCTTTCTCCATATCGGCAGCACCATTAACCAAAGCCTTGATATCAAAACCAGCACAAGCGATGGGCAAAAGACCCACAGGTGTGAGCACAGAGAAACGTCCACCCACATTGTCGGGTATCACAAAGGTTTTATAACCTTCTTTATCTGCTGCAGCCCTTGCAGCTCCGCGATTGGCATCAGTAATAGCAACGATAACGTCTTTAGCCTCGGACTTGCCGCGTTGTTCTTCGCATTGCTTCTTTAGCAAACGGAATGCGAGAGCAGTTTCGGTGGTGGTACCCGATTTAGAGATGTTAATCACACCAAAACGCTTACCTTTTAGATACTCAGAAAGTTCGAAGAGATAATCTTCACCAATATTATTTCCTGCAAAAACAATTGTTGGATTTGCCTTATCACCTACAAGCCAAGCAAACGAATTGCCCAGCGCTTCGATAATGGCACGTGCACCGAGGTAGCTGCCACCGATGCCTGCCACAACGATTACTTCGCATTTCTCACGCAAGGTGTTGGCAACGGCCTGCACTTCGTCTAGGAATTGGGGTGTGATAGAGCTGGGCAAATGCAGCCAACCCAAAAAGTCGTTACCAGGGCAAGTGCCATTTTCAAGCGCCTCTTGCGCCGCTTTCACTTTCGGCTCGTAGGCTTTCACTGCGCCCTCACTAAGAAATTGGGCGGCTTTGGTGATGTCTAATTGAATACGTTTCATTGTATTTATCTTTTAAATTCTACGTTTATCTTATTATTGCAACCTATTCCTTTGGTATTTCCTCAATCTTAATGACAGGTTTATCACCATCCCAATAAGCGAAGAGGCATTCACAAGCTGTGCTATAAACATAAAACGACTTCATACCAGCAATATCTCGCCCGTAAAGAAGAAAGTTACAAATGTCTGTTGCAGTGATATAGGGGTTGTCTTTAAGGTGAGAATGAATTGTGGATACTACAGTCTTACCGTTGTGGTTGGTTTGTGTTGGAATTAATGAACGGTGATAACGGCGGAAAGCGACAAGACGATTGTCGTTGGTAAAGTCGAAACTGTAATCATTCCCAAAGGGAATAATGCCCGGTTTTACCGTTCCCGTCAGTAGATATAACCGTGTTATATGGTCGTTAATGCGAATGATATCAGCGTTAAACTGTCCGAACTCAGGTGAGACACCTTTGATACTATCTGCCAATTTCCACATTTTAGCGACCAAGACATCTTTCCGTACAACAAGTTCTTTTTCTTCTTGTGTAAGCGGACGAACAGAATCAACAGCGATAAACTTTGGGGATGATGTCTCGTATCTTAACTCATATAAGCTGTTTTTCATTGATTTGTCGCAAAAAAAGGCAATGATGGTGCCGTTTTTGGCCCTGTAAGTCATTTGTCCACCCATCTCTTCCCTTCCATGATGTGCAAGAAAGAGGTCGGTGAGTTCCCAATTCAGTTTTTCAAATAGATACAATTGATGTCCTTCCTTGATGATGCTGTCATTGATGGCAGCCAATGTTTCTGGTGAAGGAAGACTGGTTACGATCTTTTTTGCATCGGCTATTAAGGTGCAAAGAAAGGACATCAAAATAAGAATAGCCTTTTTCATATCGTGTGGTGTTTAACTATCTAAAACTATCGGTGAGCAACTTTATCTCCACTTGGGGTGAAATTTTCTCGTACAATATATTATATACAGCATCGAGAATGGGCATGTTCACGTGCAGATGTCTGTTTGTTTCCTTCATACACTTGGTTCCGAAATAGCCTTCAGCAATCATTTCCATCTCTATTTGAGCACTTTTCACGCTATATCCTTTACCAATCATTGTTCCAAAGGTGCGGTTTCGCGAGAAATTAGAATAGCCAGTAACCAGCAAGTCGCCAAGATAAACACTGTCGTAGACATTTCGTTCTAGCGGATGAACAGCCGAAAGAAAACGCGCCATTTCTTGAACAGCGTTGGCCATAAGCACAGCTTGGAAGTTGTCGCCATACTTTAAGCCACTGCAAATGCCTGCAGCAATGGCGTAAACGTTCTTAAGCACCGACGAATATTCAATGCCCACCACATCTTGGCTGGTCTTGGTCTTGATAAAATCGCTGCTTAATATCTCGGTGAAGGCCTTTGCCTTCTCCTTATCAGCACAACCAACTGTGAGATACGACAACCTTTCAAGAGCCACTTCTTCTGCATGCGAAGGGCCACCGATGCAAGCAATGTTGGCATAAGGTACATCGTACACTTGATGGAAGAACTCGGAGCACAGCAAATTGTCTTCAGAGATAAGTCCCTTGATGGCCGTAACCACAAACTTATCGTGCAAACGTGTCTTCAACTTTTTGAGATGGCTTTTCAAATAAGGCGAAGGAGTAACAAATACAAGCGTGTCGTAGTTTTCAACAATCTTGTTGATATCGCTCGAAAAGTAAATTTCGTCTACATCAAAATGAACACTCATTAAGTAAGCAGGGTTATGTCCCAAGCGCTTGAAGTCGTCTATACGGTCGTCGCGGCGCATATACCATCCTATGTGATGCGTGTGTCGCACCACAATTTTGGCAATGGCAGTAGCCCAGCTACCACCTCCCACAATTGCTATTTTACCGCAGTTGAACATGGTTAAGTGAAAGGGTTAAAGGTGAAAAAGAGCGAGGAAGTGAGCAAATAACACCCTATGAACCTCGAAAAACAAGGCAAAGAGGTGGAAAGGAAAACAGTGGCTCTTGCCTTTTGCGTTCCTTTTCACCTCTAATTGTGCCTTAACCTTCGTTAGCCTTGTCAATCCAAGCTTGGAAGGTATCCACCTTCGGGTTTTCGTACCCTAATTTATATTTTTTGTTTACGTTACAAACGTCCATTTGCAGCTTTTGTGCCTTCACTTCTTTAATATCTGAGATGAGGTTATATCCCGCTTTATTGAACACAGGTACCCATTCGGCAGGTACGCCTAGCGCTTGCCATTCGGCCGTTGTGCTCTTGGGCATCGTTTTTTCGGGGCGCATTTGCGGGAAGAGCAACACCTCTTGAATGGTGGTTTGTCCCGTCATGAGCATTACCAAGCGGTCTATTCCAATGCCAATACCCGATGTAGGAGGCATACCATATTGCAAAGAGCGTAGGAAGTCTTTATCAATAACCATTGCTTCGTCGTCGCCCTTGTCGGCCAGTTTCATTTGTTCAACGAAACGTTCCTCTTGGTCAATTGGGTCGTTAAGCTCTGAATAGGCGTTAGCAAGCTCTTTTCCATTGACCATCAGTTCGAAACGTTCGGTCAATCCAGGCTTAGAACGGTGCATCTTTGTAAGCGGACTCATCTCTACGGGGTAATCGGTGATGAATGTAGGCTGAATAAACTGTCCCTCACAAAATTCACCAAAGATTTCGTCAATAAGCTTTCCTTTGCCCATTGTGTCGTCAATCTCAAGTTTGAGTTCCTTGCACACCTGTCTAATTTCGTCTTCGGTCTTACCATCGAGGTCGTAACCTGTTTTTTCTTTAATTGCTTCGAGAATGGGTAAGCGACGATAAGGCGCCTTGAAGCTGATAGTTTTTCCGTCGACCACGCTTTCGGGTTTGCCATTAACGGCCACGCAGATGGTTTCTAGCAAGCGTTCGGTGAACGCCATCATCCAGTTGTAGTCCTTATACTGCACATAAAGTTCCATCAGCGTGAACTCTGGATTGTGCGTTCTGTCCATTCCTTCGTTACGGAAGTTTTTACCAATCTCGTAAACACCTTCAAAACCGCCAACGATAAGTCGTTTGAGATAAAGCTCGGTGGCGATGCGCAGATACATTTCTTGGTTAAGTGCGTTGAAGTGTGTGATAAAGGGGCGTGCAGTTGCTCCGCCTGCAATGCTTTGCAGCGTGGGAGTTTCCACCTCGGTATAGCCAGCTTCGTCGAAGAATTGGCGCATGGTGCTTATTACCTTAGCACGTTTCAAGAATGTTTCTTTGATACCTTCATTTACAACGAGGTCTACATAACGTTGACGGAAACGCAATTCAGGGTCGTCGAACTTATCATAAGCCACCCCATCCTTGTACTTCACGATGGGAAGCGGTTTGATACTCTTGCTAAGCAGTGTGAGTTCTTTAGCGTGAACCGATATTTCACCTGTTTGCGTGCGGAACACGAAACCACGAACCCCCACAAAGTCGCCGATATCGAGCAGACGTTTGAACACGGTGTTATACAATTCTTTATTGTCGTCGGGACAAATATCGTCTCGAGTGACATACACCTGAATACGCCCTTTGGAGTCTTGCAGCTCCATAAAACTGGCCTTTCCCATTATACGGCGCGTCATCATACGTCCGGCAATGCACACTTCACGTTGCTCGTCGTCGCTAAAATTGTCTCTTATGTCGGTTGAAAAAGCATCAGTGGGATACTCTGCCGCGGGATAAGGGTCGATACCCAAGTCGCGCAACTCTTGCAGGCTCTGTCTTCTTACTATTTCCTGCTCACTTAGTTCTAATACGTTCATACTTTCTTACTAATGTGCTTTATGATTGCAAAAGTACGAAAAAAAAGTGAAAGGGTGAGCTTCCGCCCTACTAAGTTTTAGACTTTGTTGGCTTTCGTTGGTTTGTTGCGAGCCATTTGGGCTATTCTTCGCTCTCACTTTCTTCCGTTTATTGTTGTAAAAGGTCTTCACCCCAGTGGTTTTTTGTCTCGCGTTCTTCTCTGTCGCGTATCTCTTTAGCCTTCTTGGGATAGAAAATCATACGCAATGATTGGTTGTAATTAAAATAGTTCCACATCCAATTGAGCAGAACCACCACTTTATTGCGTACACCCAGTATGGAACGCAAATGCACAACGAGCCACATAAACCATGCCCAAAAGCCTTTCATCTTTATTTTAGCAAACTCGGCTACGGCCTTATTTCGCCCAACGGTGGCCATTGTTCCTAGATTTCTGTATTTAAAGGTAGTCAATGGTTTTCCCTTTGCCATGCGTTTGAAGTTTTTAGCAAGGTTATTTCCCTGCTGAATGGCTGTTTGCGCCAATTGTGGATGTCCGTTGGGATAATCTTTATCGCCTTCAATAATACACTGGTCGCCTATACAAAACACGTCGTCGAGTCCTTCAATCCTATTAAATACATCCACTTTAATGCGCCTTCCACGCCCAAGATGGACTTCATCAAGGTTTCCCACCTGCTGTGCTGCCACACCACTCACCCAAATAAACGTGCGAGTAGAGATAGAAGAGCCATCGGCCAACACCACCTTGTGGTCTTTATAATCGGTTACCATCTTGTTCAGCAAAATGTTTACACCCATTTCTCGTAAATACTTCTCTACAGCTTCAGACGACTGAGGCGACATAGCTGAAAGCAAACGGTTGCCAGCCTCGATAAGATAGATGTTCATCAAACTGGGATCTAGGTCATGATAATCGCGTGGGAGTATTGTTTGTTTCATTTCAGAGAGCACTCCAGCAATCTCAACGCCCGATGCTCCACCACCCACAACAACCACATTGAGCAGTTCTTGTTGTTCTTGTTTTGTAGAACAGGTGATAGAACGTTCTATATTCGACAGGATGGCGTTTTGCAAACCCATGGCTTCGTCTACCGTTTTCATGGGCATAGCCTCTTCTTCAACATTTTTATTTCCAAAAAAATTGGTTGTAGCTCCAGCAGCGAGCACCAAATAATCGTACTCCACCTTTCCTATTGAGGTTTGGAGAAGTTTTTTTTCGGGATAGATGGCCCGCAGTTCTGCCATTCTAAAATAAAAATTCTTACGTTTTTGAAAATTTCTTCTAAAAGGAAAAGAAATAGAACTGGCTTCCATCCCTGCTGACGCCACTTGATAAATAAGAGGTGGAAACTGGTGATAGTTGTTTTTATCAATAAGTATCACCTGATAATCGGTGCCTTTCAGGCCATTAGCCACCTGCAAGCCACCAAAGCCACCGCCAACAATGACAATACGTTTGCGTTTGCCTTTCTCTACATTCAAACTCATACAGCTATGATTTACCTAAAAACAATCTTTGATTGGGCTTTGCCCTGCATGCAAAATTACATAAATTATTGTGTAATAAAGTAAGTATTAGAGTAAAAATGCGATGCAAAACAAATTGTTTATACACCATAGCTTAAAAAAATATCCCGTACAGTTTGGCAAAAACCACACTGCACGGGATAAAAATAGTTATTAACTGGTTTAGGGAATTACTTAACCACCTTCAAGTCGTAGTTCATTCCGCTAGCAGCCTCTTCGAGTTGGTCGTTAACAACGCTCAAAGTAGCGTCGTCTTTAACGAGCAGATAAAGAGCGTTGTCCTTATCCATAGCCAGCTTGTAAGCTTTAACGGCCTTACCATTAACTTCTTTGTTGATGGTTTCAACGTCACCAGTGTAGGTTTTCACGTCGTCTTTGCCGTCTTTAGCTTGCAAATAAACTTCTTCGAGGGTGAAGGTTTTTGCTGAGTCGCCAGACAAAGTAACGGTATACTTGATACCAGGACCATCGGCTGCGGGGATAGTTCCGCTATAAGTAACACCTGCAGCAGCAGTTGTATCTACAGCCATTATTGAGTCCTTTGAATTCTCTGCGGTTGCATTTTTGCCTTTTTGTTGGCAAGATGCGATAACTGCGCATGCAGCTACCATCATAAGTAACTTTTTCATGTTTCTCTTTGTTTAAATATAAATCGTCTGCAAACTTAGGACAAAAAACGCATAAAACAATCATTTGTATTCATAAAAGAGTTTAAAATGATGGAGAAAAGTTGTTTTATGAGTAACTTTGTGCTCAACAACATAAACTAACAATATTAAACAGCAGAACATGAGTAAAGTAATCATAACAAATGTAACCGACCCAGTGTGTCCTTGGTGTTGGGGCGAAGAACCTTATTTCAGAAAATTGGAAACCCATTTCCCAAATCTTATCACTTGGAGAAACGTGATGGGCGGACTGATAGAGGACATGAATAAGAACAAACCAGCCGACATGGATGCCACCGCTTATTATAATAAGGAGAACAAAGACTTTATAAACCACTGCCTAGAAACGGCCGAGAAACACCATATGCCTATTAAGGTAGAGGGATTTAAACTATTTTCTGAAACCGAAAACTCATCGTTCCCCCTTTGCATTGCCTTTAAAGCAGCGCAAATGGCCAACATGGAAAAGGCCGACCTTTTTCTATATAACTTGCGTGCGGCAGCTATGGCAGAGGCACGACAGGCTATAACCGAAAGCGAGCTGATAGCCATTGCCGACGAAAGTGGCATTGACATCGCTGCTTTTCTCGACCCGCTCAATGATGGTTCGGCTGAAAAAGCCTTTTGGAAAGATGTGGAAGAGGCCATTAGCATGAAGGTTGAGGTGTTTCCCACCTTTGTTTTCGAATACGAAGGCAAAAAGATGCCCTTGAAAAGTTTTCGCGATTACAACACCATGACTGCCATAATTAAGGCCGTTAGCGAAGGAAAACTCCTGCCACAAGCTGTTACCTACTCGCCCGAAGCTTTGTTCGGACTAATGGAAACGCACCCCCGACTGGCAGCCGAAGAAGTGAAAGAGGCGTTCGACTTTGTCGATATTGAGGCAATGGAGACAGCCATTGCACCACTTCTAAATACAGGCGAACTGATAAAACAACCAGCCGACAATAGCTATTTCGTAAGAAAACCAGCCAAAGGCATGGCTTGCGACCTTAAAACGGGCATTTGCAAATAAACATCCTACAGAGAAAACACTGCCTGGTTGCAAACGTTATCACACTACAAGGGATGTTTTGGCATATGCTGAATATCCCTTGTAGCATTGATTTAGCACAATCTCCCCCCCC